>JANNQQ010000028.1:0-1506 GCA_031400835.1 Actinomycetes bacterium
TGATCGTCGCGGCCAATGAGCTCGGGACAGACCAGTTCGGAGCCTACGCCTGGGCCTTGGCAGCAGCGTCGTTCTTCCAGATGTTGCTCGACCTGACGGTCGAGGAGTCGCTCACGAAGTACGGCTTTCGGTATATCGAGAGTGAGGACTGGGGAAAGCTTCGGCGGCTCTTCGGGTTGGCGGTTCGGCTCAAGCTTGCAGGAGGTGTTGCGGCAGCGCTGTGTGTTGCGCTGCTTGCTCCGCTGTCGGATTCACTCGTCGGGGAAGACGTTTGGCCCGCGGTGCTGGCAGCGGCACTGCTCCCGCTTGTGCAGTCACCAGAGAACGTCGCAGGTACCGCGCTCCTGTTGCAAGGCCGCTACGACCTGCGCGGCGGTTACTCCGCGGTTGCCCAGGCGTTGCGTCTGGCCGGGATCGTCGTCGGAGTCCAATACGGCCCCTGGCAGGGGGTCCTCGGCCTGGTTGTCGGTCAGGCGATCGCGACGCTCGGCGTAAGTGCTCTCGGGCTTGCGATGTTCACACGCTTCCCTGTGCGTGCTCCAGAGCCGCTTAGTGGCGATCGCCGCGAGATCCGCTCGTTCGTGATTTCCTCGACGATCGGCACGGGAATCATCTCTCTTCGCTCAACACTCCCGCCGCTCGTGCTTGGAGTCGCGTCGGGTACGGCGGACGTCGGGCTGTTGAAGATCGCGCAGGCGCCCCAAACGGGCCTTGGAGCTGCCACGTCTCCCGTCCGCCTTGTGCTGCTCACCGAGCAGACGAAAGCGTGGGAACAGGGACGTGAGTCGAGCGTCCTCATGGGGATCCGCCGCTACATGCTCGCGGCCACTGCGCTGATGGCCGTCGCCGTTCCCGTGTTCTTTGCCCTGATGCCGTGGCTCGTCCGTACGGTGTTCCGTGATGACGAGTACGAAGGCGCGATCGACGCAGCGCGGATCATCCTGTTCGCAGGCGCCTTGCAGGTGGTGTTCGGCTGGACGAAATCGTTCCCGACCACGATCGGTCGACCCCACCTCCGAATCGTCACTCACTCGATTGAGGCAGCGGTGCTCGTCCCTCTCGTAGCGATCCTCGGCCTGCGTCACGGCGTGGCAGGAGCTGCGATCGCGATCCTCGCTGGCAGCATCTGCTTCGCGCTTGCATGGTTGGTCGTGCTCGCGCGGTTGCGCGCCGAGCGTCGCGCAGCGCGGGAGGTGAGGTCGGCGTGAGGGTGCTGATCGTGTCTGGGATCTGGCCGCCCGACGTGGGCGGGCCTGCGAGCCACGCGCCCGCGCTCGCCGAGCACCTCGTGGGACGTGGCTACACGGTTGAGGTGGTGACCACCGCTTCAGCGACCCCTGAGCCGCGCGCGTTTCGGGTCGAGTGGGTGACCCGGACGCTGCCGTCCGGTCTCCGTCACCTGGCCGTGATCGGGGCGATCGCGCGGCGCGCCCGGAAGGCCGACGTGGTGTACGCCACCAGCATGATCCGCCGATCCGCCCTCGGAGCCGCGATGGCCCGCAGGCC
>JANNQQ010000029.1:0-5755 GCA_031400835.1 Actinomycetes bacterium
CGAGAAGGTTCGTGCGATCCTGATAGCTGATACGGGCTTGCCCGTGGCACCCCCTGCGGATCCTTTCGAGTCGCAGGCCGCGCGGGATGGTCTTGTCGAGGCCTCGGGAGCGCTCAAGGTCGTAGCTGTCTCGCTCACGAAGATAGCCAACGACCTCCGGCTGATGGGCTCAGGTCCACGCGCCGGCCTCTCGGAGATCTTCCTCCCGGAGCTCCAGAAGGGTTCGTCGATCATGCCCGGGAAGGTCAACCCCGTCATTCCCGAGGTTGTCACTCAGGTCGCAGCGCAGGTGATTGGCAACGACGCCGCGATCACCATTGGCGGGATGAACGGGCACTTTGAGCTCAACGTCTACGTCCCACTCATGGCTCGCAATCTCCTCCAGTCGATCGCGCTCCTCGCGAGCGCGTCGCGTCTGCTGGCGGAGAAGTGTGTTGATGGGATCGAGGTGAACGCCGAACGGAACGAGTACTACGCCGAGAACACCCTCAGCTCGGCCACCGCGCTCAATCCGTTCATCGGGTACGACAAGGCATCCGAGATCGTCAAGATCGCTGCGGCGTCGGGACGCTCGCTCCGTGATGTCGCGCTTGAACTCGGTGTGGACGCCGGCATCCTTGACGAGGCTCTCGACTACCACGCAATGGCCAAGCCGCATGGTTGAGCCAAAAGAGGCGCGACCCACTAGTGTTCGCGGCTGCGTCAGCTTGCATTTCGGGCTATCTCCGCGCTAGATTCTCCTGTCCGCCTCAGGCGGCGAATCCGTCAGCGATAGGGGAGAGATCATGAAGAGAAGTCTGGTAGCGCTCTTGGGGTGCGCCGCCGTGTTCGTGCTGTCCGTCGGCGCGAGCATGTCGATCGCAGCCGGTGGCGCACCGCAGGGTCGCGGCTATGCCGACGACAAGCCGACCGCGAGGCATGACCTCGACGGGCCGAAGACCCAGGAGCAGCGTGAGCTTCGAGCGAAGGCGCTTGAGATGAAGCTCAAGGGCAAGACCGCTGCAGGAGCAAAGAAGGTTCGGGTCGGCCAAGGTCGCAAGTGGGTGGAGCTCGCTCGCGAGGACACCGACAAGATCTTCGTGGTCATCACAGAGTTCGGGGACACACGGCACCCGTCCTACCCCGACGCTCTTCCGGACGGCACTCCCGCGAGCGACGCGCTCGTCTTCAACGGGCCGCTCCACAACAAGATCCCTCAGCCAAACCGGAAGCTCGACAACACGACGCTCTGGCAGGCTGACTACGCCAAGTCGCACTACGAGAACATGTACTTCAACCGGATGGCGAAGTACTACCAGGCCCAATCATCGGGTCGGTACTCGGTCAACGGGGCGGTCACCGAGTGGGTCAAAGTGCCCTTCAACGAAGCGCGCTATGGCCGTGATTTCTGCGGTGACATCGTCTGCACGAACACGTGGTCTCTCATCCGTGATGCGCTCGCGTATTACGTCGAAACCCAACTCGCAGCAGGCAAGACGCTTGCGGAGATCACGGATTACCTGAAGACGTTCGATGAGTGGGATCGTTATGACCTCGACGGCGACGGAAACTTCGACGAGCCGGATGGGTTCATCGATCACTTCCAGGTCGTCCACGCGGGTGGCGACCAGGCGGCCGGCGATCCGCAGCAAGGGTCGGACGCGATCTGGAGCCATCGCTGGTACGCACAGGTCTCAGGCGGAGGCCCGGGCGGATTGCCCGGTGTCAACGTCGGGCAGGGTGGCGCTTCGGGTGGTCTCGCGATCCCGAACAACCCCACCGGTGTGTGGGTCGGCGACTACACGATCCAGCCGGAGAACGGCGGGCTCGGCGTGTTCGCGCACGAGTTCGGTCACGATCTCGGTCTTCCGGATCTCTACGACACCTCGGGCAACACGGGTGGCGCAGAGAACTCGACCGGGTTCTGGTCGCTCATGTCGTCCGGCGCCAACATCGGGAGCGGCGGCAAGAACGGCATCGGTGATGCACCCACCGACCTCGGCGCATGGGAGAAGTTCCAGCTCGGGTGGCTCGGAAGTCCGGGCGCTCCAGGGGGCAGCTTCTACGATGTCGCCTTCGCTGGTGCAACGTCCGAGCATCGACTCGGGCCTGCAGAGGGTGCGACCTCGAGCGGCAAGCAGGCGCTGTTCGTCGTCCTCCCGGACAAGGAAGTGGTCAGCAGCCTCGGGGCGCCATACGACGGCGGCGACTTCTACTACTCCGGGGCAGGAGATGACCTCGACAACGTGATGGCGAAGGAAGTGACCCTCTCCGCGGCACCGACCTTCTCTGCACAGGCGAGGTTCGAGATCGAGTTGGATTGGGACTACGCCTACGCGGTCGTCTCAACGAACGGTGGTGCGGATTGGACACCTCTGGCGACCAGCCTCTCTACCTCGACCGATCCGAACGGTCAGAACCTCGGCAACGGCATCACAGGCGCAGCCGCCGATTGGACATCGGTCACGGCTGACGTCTCGGCCTATGCCGGGCAGACGGTTCTCATCGGGTTCCGGTACGTCACCGATTCCGCAGTTGCCGAGTCGGGCTTCCAGGTCGATGGCATCACGATCGACGGGGCAGCAGATACCGGTGGCTGGACGTTCGATCCCGCCGCAGGTGGGTTCAAGTCCACGACCGGCTTGGAGACGGAGCTGTTCTTCAACGCGTACGTGGGCGAGTACCGCACGTATGCGAGCTACGACAGGTCGCTCAAGACGGCGTACAACTTCGGGTTCCTGAACACGAAGCCGGACTTCGTCGAGACCTTCTCGTATCAGGACGGCTTGCTACTCAGCTACTGGGATGAATCGCAGTCCAGCAACAATGTTGGTGATCATCCGGGCAGCGGCCTGATCCTGCCGATCGACTCGCACCCGTCGTTCCACCACACCTACGACGGACACCTCGTCCGTCCGCGGATCCTGGCCTACGACTCGCCATTCTCTAAGCAGGCGACGAAGGCGATCACGTTCCACAAGGACGGGCAGGCAACGACGATTCCGTCGCAGCCGGGTGTGCCCACCTTCGATGACACGAAGGACTGGTGGTTCAACAGTGACGAGCACGCGTCAACGGGCTCACACGTCGGGCGCTATCAGCCCGGTTGGGCAGGCGTGAACCCGCCAAAGACGGGCACCACGGTCTCGGTGCTCAGCGGCAACGGTTCGACGATCCAGGTGAAGGTCGCGCCGAAGTAGGTCGCGATTCATCAGATCGAACGTGTTCGGCGACGGGCGGGGTGATCCCCGCCCGTCGTCTCTTTTTCGTGAACGGCAGCTACTGAATTGGAGGTGGGACGCAGGGTTGCGCGGCAACACGCGCCAGAGCGACTCCACTTCTTGCTCCCATCGCACGCACGGCAAACGGTGTCGCGCACGGCTGGGTGAGCTTTCCGAAGGACACCTTGATCCGACCCCGGGCGGTTGCCAGCACGACCACGCGCTTCTTTCGAACCGTCGTTAGCGTCGTGACCGTTACGCGCTCGCCCGGTTGGAACCCCGACCCGGTGATGACCAAAGGGTTGACGCTTGCGAGCCGAAGGCTTGGGTGTGTCCTGTTGGTTGCCAGCGCGGCGGCGACGGTGGTGGCAGAAGCAACCACGACAAGGAAGGCGACGAGTGGCCTCATGGTCATGAGGCTACTCCGTGCGAATTAAGAAATCGTGATGGCCAGGGTAGAGGTTGCGCTTGACTCCTCCCTCTGGCGTTGTAGGTTGCTTTGCAGTATTCGGGGCCGTGAGCTGATGTTCAAGCGACTGCGGCCCCGGGGAGACGAGGGGAACACATGCATAGAAGGTTTTTGGCGCGGCTGATCGTCGGTCTCAGCGTTGCTGTGACCGCATCTGTCGTCTGCTCGGCTACCGCGCTGGCCGCGGCGCCGGCCAAGCTCACGGTCATCAGCAAGGGCTCGACCGGCTCGCTGTCAGGGGCTGGCGTGACCGGAGCCGATGGGATGGCTACACGTGAGCGGCGCGGACCGAAGCGTAAGGGCCTGAGCCCACTTCGCACGGACCCGCTGTCCGAAGGCCCAATTCTCCAATCCGGTGGCGGTTCGCCATCGGTAGGGTCAGCGGGCAAGCCACAGTCTCGGCCGGAGCTCCTGTTGGGTTGGGAGGGACTGAACCACCGTGACTCTCGGCTGTCCGACAACGGGAACAAATTCTCGGGCGAGCCGTCTGACATGGCGCTCTGCACCGGCAACGGTTTCGTCCTTCAGTCCGTGAACAGCGCGGTGCGCGTGTTCAACGGGAGTGACGGGAGCCCAGCATCGCCGGTTCTTGCGCTCAATCAGTTCTACGGCTTCCCGTCTGAGTTTGTGCGTCCCGCGGGGCCGTTCGGCCCGTTCACGTTCGACACCAGCTGTCACTACGACCGGCTGTCGAACCGCTGGTTCCATCTCGCTGTCGACCTCGAACAGGACACGGTCACCAGCGAGTTCACCGGCCGGAACTACCTCGACCTCGCGGTGAGCGACTCTGGTGATCCTCGCGGTTCGTGGACCGTCTATCGGATCCCAGGGATGAACGACGGCACGGAAGGAACGCCGAATCACAACTGCGCCGGCGGTGTCTGCTTCGCAGACTTCCCGCACATCGGCATGGACAAGTACGGCCTCTACATCACGACGAACGAGTTCCCATTCTTCGCCGACGGCTTCACCGGCGCGCAGGTGTATGCGATCTCGAAGAAGGCACTCGTCAATCGGTCAATGAGCATCAATGTCTTCCTGTGGAACACGGCGGATGATCCGGTGCGGCCGGACGAGCCGGGCTTCACCGTGTGGCCGGCGCTCTCACCGAAGACGTTCGACCTCACGAACAACGGCACCGAGCACTTCGTCAGCTCAAATGCCGTGTTCGACGATGTCAGCACCGACTCGGAGGAGCTCGTCCTCTGGAGGCTCACCAACACGAAGTCGCTCGAGTCGTCCTCGCCAGCCCCGGTGCTGTCGAAGGCGATCGTCGGCGTCAACCGGTACACGGTGCCGCCAGCGTCACCGCAGAAGTCCGGGAACGCCCCGTTGCTCGACTGCCTCAATGACACGGCCGATACGTTTGGCCCTGGTCTCGGCTGCTGGGCAGCGATCACGGGCTTCGGTCCGATCGGTGAGGTACTTGGCCCGATCGATACGAGCGACTCGCGCGTCCTCGATGTGCGTTACGCGAACGGGAAGATCTGGTCGGTTCTTGGTACCGGAGCAAACGTCGCCGGCGTCGAGCGTGCTGGGATCGGGTGGTACATCGTGAAGCCGTCGAGTGGTGGTGGGGGCGTTGTCGAGAAGCAAGGCATTCTCGCGACGGCAGGCGAAAGCCTCGCGTATCCGACGCTCGGTGTGACCGACGGCGGGCGCGGAGTCCTCGGCTTCACCCGCGTCGGTGAGGACCTGTTCCCAAGTGCCGGGTACTCGGCGATCGACGCCAAGGTCGGCGCGGTCGAGGTGAAGATGGCCGCTGAGGGCAACGCTGCCCAGGACGGTTTCACCGAGTACCTGACGTTCTCGAATCGCCCGCGTTGGGGCGACTATGGTGCGGCTGCGGTCGACGGGCAGACGATTTACCTCGCGAGCGGGTATATCGCGCAGGGCGCCTGCGACATCGCAGAGTTCGTGTCTACGGGCTTCTCGTGCACGGGGACGCGGACGTCGCTTGCGAACTGGAGCTCGCGGATCAGCAAGCTCAAGCAGTAGCCGCGCGCTTCATCAGGATCGGTGGGGGGGGCGGCGAGCCGGGGGCCCCCCCCCCACCAGGAGAAACACAAAACCAAAAAAACAAAGA
>JANNQQ010000030.1:0-3242 GCA_031400835.1 Actinomycetes bacterium
GCTCCTCGATGAGCCGCTCGGGGCACTTGACGCCAGATTGCGGAAGGGGCTTCAGGTGGAGCTCAAGACCCTTCAGGCGGAGCTTGGGATCACGTTCGTCTTCGTCACGCACGATCAGGAAGAGGCTCTGACGATGAGCGACCGCATCGCGGTGATGAACGGAGGCCACGTCGAGCAGGCCGGTGCTCCCCGCGATATCTACGAAGAGCCCGCGACCGAGTTCGTCGCCGATTTCCTTGGAGTCTCGAACATGGTCGCGGCTGAGTCTCACCCGGAAGGCGGAAGCGCCTGCACCGTCCAGATCGGTGAGCAGCGGCTTCGCGCCGAGCAGGGCGCAACCGACGCGCGCGGCCCGGTCAAGGTCATGATCCGCCCCGAGCGCATCGCCGTTGAACCGCACGGAGCCACCGGCACGAACCGGCTACCCGGGATGGTCGAGCACGCGATCTTCGTCGGCGCCACAACCGAGCTCCACGTCCGGATTCCCGGCGGAGGGCTCCTCAAGGCACACCTCGCGAACGACGGCAGTGACCGCGCGGTCGAGCAGGGGACCCCGGTCACGCTGTCATTGCCACCGGCCGCCCTACGGGTGTTGACGCCGGTGGCGCAGCCCGCGGAAGCAGCGGAGACCCTCGTCGAGGGTTGACGGCGGCTCGCGCGGCGAAGGTTGCTACGCGAGCTCGCGACGAAGAGCTGCGCGGATCATCTCGGCCGCGCCATCGTGAGTGACGATCCCGAGATAGAGAAGCGAATCGACGCCGTCGGCAGTGGCGCCCAGCCGCCACGCAGTTGCCTTGGCATCGACACCCGCCGGGATTGAGCCGTCGGCCAGGCCCTCCTCGACCACCGTGACGAGCCGTGCAAGCCAGTCGTGGTACCAGTCACGCATCAGTGGGCGTAGCTCCTCGTCGAACCCGACACTCGACCAGACCTCATTCCAGAAGACACGGCGTTCGCCGAAGGTGCTGTCGGCGTCGAGGCTGATCATCAGCGTTCGTTCAAGCCGCTCGGCGCCGGTCGCGATCTCGGCCAACTCCTCATCGAGGATGCGATCGAGGTGCTGCTCGGCGTGCACGAACGTCCGCCGTAGGAGCTCCTGCCGCGTCGCGAAGTAGTAGTGAATGAGTGCCTTGGAGACACCCGCCTCCTCCGCCACGGCCTTCATGTGGAGCCCATGTGCCCCGTCGCGCGCCACGACGCGGCAGGCGGCCTCGAGGATCTCCCCAACGCGAATCGTCGCTCGGGCTGCCTCAAGCGCGCCCGTGGTCGGTTGACCATTTCTTCCCCGCGCACGTATCCTGTCTGACCGACCGGTCAAACTCTTGTCTGACTGGTCAGTCAATCTGGCTGACCGTGAGACAGAACGCAGAAGAGGCGTCGAATGGCATCGTTAGACACAGTGGGCGGAACGCTATCGGACACGCTGGCAGCCGGTTGGACGCTTCCTGCAACCTGGTACTCGGATCCCGAGATCAGAGCGCTTGAGCGTGACCGGATCTTCTCCGACTCGTGGCAGTACCTCGGGCGAGCAGACGCGCTCACGAAGCCGGGTGGCTACGTCGCCGGGCGGGTGGGACACGTCCCGATCGTCGCGGTGCGCGGACGGGATGGCGAGCTTCGCGGCTTCAAGAACGTGTGCCGCCACCGCGCGCACCTGGTTGCCGAAGGCGAAGGTTGCCGCGCGACGCTCCAGTGCCCCTACCACGCCTGGACATATGACCTCGATGGAACCTTGCTCCGCGCGCCCCGGTCGGAGCGCGAGCCCGGCTTCGACCCGGATGCGTTCTCGCTTCTCCCAGCGTCCGTTGAGACCTGGGGACCGCTCCTCTTCGGTAACGCCAACCCGGACGCGTACCCCTTCGCTGACGTCCTTGAGGGTGTCAGCGAACTCGTCGCCACGAGCGGTATCGGGCTCGAGACCCTGCAGTTCCGCGAGCGGGTCGTCTGGGAGCTCGACGTGAACTGGAAGAACGCGCTTGAAAACTACCTCGAGTGTTACCACTGCCCGACCGCGCACCCTGGTCTCTCGAAGCTCGTCGACGTCGACCCGGATTCGTACATGCTGGTTCCGCGGCCCCTCTCGACGAGCCAGGTCTCCGCTGTACGACCTGGGGTTCGCGAAGGCAAGGTGAAGGCCCCGTACATCCCCGCGGACGACGTCGACGCCGCTCAGTACCACTTCCTCTGGCCGGCAACGACGATCAACATCGAACCAGGGCGCCCGAACCTCGGAATCGACGCGTGGATCCCCGTCGCCCCGGGGAAGACGATGGGCATCTCGGACTACTACTTCGGGCCAGAGGTGACGGACGCCGAGGTCGCCGAGCTCGTCGCGTTCAGCCGCCAGGTCGGCGCTGAGGACGACGGGCTCGTGCGCAACGTCCAGGCTGGGCTCGACTCAGGGGTTGTCCCGCAGGGACGCCTGCTGCTGAACAGCGAGCCGCTTCTCGGGCATTTCCAGCGCCTCGTGTTTGACGCCCTCCAGGGCTGACGGACTCTCCGTTCGGGCCACCGGTACCGTCGTGCGGGGTCGCTTCACTTGCGGGCGCGGCTCTGCCCGCGTTCGGACTTCCCGCACTGCCGATCGGTCGTTCCACCGATGGCGGCACCCCATCGGCGCGCAACGATTGAGGTGGAAGCACCATTCGAAGGAGGCAGACGTGAAGACCATCCTGATGTGTTACGAAGAGGGACCCGTTACCGCTCGTGTCGTGGAGCGAACGGCACTTCTCGCGAAGGCGTTTGAGGCACGGGTGATCGTGACGAGCGTTGCGCCTATCCTCCACGGCCGCGGCGGACCAATCGACGCGACCGACCCGCCGTCCCGCCACGAGGCCGAGACTGAGGACGCTGTTGTCCGTCTCGCCGAGCTCGGTGTCGTCGGCGCTCAGTCCGTGGTGGGCATCGGCGATCCTACGAGGGCGATCCTGGCGCTCGCCGACGAGCGGGACGTTGATCTGATCGTGGTCGGCGCGCATGAGGGCGGGATCATCTCCCGGCTCATCGAGGGCAGCGTCGGCGAGGCCGTTGCACGCAAGGCGCACGCCGACGTGTTGATCGTCCACTAGAGGGCAGTTACGGCGTTTCGGCCCACCGGCCGAACTGCCGAGCTTGACGTCCGGTGCGAGAGGCTCTGCCCTCTCGCACCGGCGTTAGCGCAATGCGCAGACGTCGAGGCCGTGCTATCCGAATTGACAGTGCCTGTCCCTGACGGACATCCGCGGCGACGTGGTCAAGGGCAG
>JANNQQ010000031.1:0-1927 GCA_031400835.1 Actinomycetes bacterium
GACGCGGCGAATGCCGCGAGATCAGCGCCAGCACAGCCGCGCTCGATCGGTTCGACAAAGATCGTATCGCGGCTTCCAAGGAGAGTATCTGGGCGACCGGCTGCAACAGTTGGTATCTCGACAAGGAAGGTGTGCCGATGAGCTGGCCGTGGAGCTACGCGCGCTTTGCCGCAGCCATGCAGACGCCTGAATTAAGCGCCTACGACCTCGCTTGATTGCGCTTGCCGTGATCGGTTTGGGGTGATCGGTTTGAGCGACAGACTACGAATAGAAATCGTGGTCTGTCGCCCAAACCTCCGGTGAGATTCTGTCCGGTAGATTTCCGCGACGCGCGGAGAGGCTTGTTCTCGAATGGCTGTCAATTCGTAGAATCGACGCCGACGACCGATGCCGGAGGAGACGATCACGAGCACGACGATAGTCATCACGTAGGGAAGCGCCTGAAAGAGCTGCGGCGTGACGGTGTACCCCTTCGCCTGGAGGATCAGCGGGAGCGCCGAGAACGCGCCGAAGACGTAGGCACCGACGAGACAGAGGTCGGCGCGCCAGAATGCGAAGATGACGAGCGCAATCGCGATCCAGCCCGTCCCGCCCGTGAGACCGTCGACCCAGAGAGGCGTCAGCGCGAGGCTGAAGCAAGCGCCACCGACCCCCGCGAATGCGCCACCCGCGATCGTGTGGAGATAGCGGTACCTCGTGACGCTGATCCCCATCGCGTCGGCCGCCGCGGGCGCCTCTCCGATAGCCCGCACGTTGAGCCCGGGCCGGGTCTTCGACAGGTAGAGGCCGACGAGCACGACGCAGACCCACGACGCGTAGACGAGCCAGGTCTGACCGAAGATGACCGGGCCGATGACGGGGAGATCCTGGAGGCCGAAAGCGTTGACCTCCTCGAACGAGTAGCGCGCGGGGTCCGCGGCGAGCTCGAAGTCGTTCGCGATGTACGACGAGAGCCCCGCCGCACCGCAAAGGATCGTCAGCGCGAGCCCTGCCACGATCTGGTTCGCACGCAGGGTGATCACGAGGAAGGCGAGGACGAGTGCCGCGGCCGCGCCTGCGAGGGCAGCGACGGCAACGGCGAGCGGCAGGACGACCCCTTTCGCGCCGTCGATCTTCTGCACGGCAAGAAACCCCATCACGGCACCGACGAGCATCATCCCCTCGACACCGAGGTTCAAGACACCGGATCGCTCGGCCAGGAGCTCGCCGAGTGCGGCGTACAGGAGCGGCGTGCCGTAGGCGACGGCCGACGCAAGCACCACGACGACAATGCTGTTGTTCACGACGCCGATTCCGTCTGAGGGCGGGCATGGCGTACCGGGCGGGCGAACGAGACCCTGTACTGCACGAGCAGCTCACCGCCGAGCATCGCGAAGAGGATCATCCCCTGCATGACGCCGACGAGCCCCGACGGGAACTCCGCACTCTGGAGCGTGTAGCCCGCGTTCTGGAGGCCGCCGAGGAGGAACGCGGCAAAGACGACGGCGAACGGGTTGTAGCGTGCGAGAGCCGCGACGACGATGCCGGTGTAGCCGTAGTTCGCCTGCTGCAGCCCACGGGCGTCCAGCACATGCCGGAAGTCGCCCATCTGGCTCGCACCCCCGATCCCGGCGATCGCGCCGGAGAGACACATGATCGCCACGATCTTGCGCCTCGTCCGCATGCCCGCATACCGCGCGGCCCGCGGGGAGTCGCCGATCACCTGCGCTTCGAAGCCGAAGCGGGTGCGCGTGTAGAGCACCCAGACAACGAATGCGACGGCGATCGCGACGAGGAAGCCGAAGGGGATCGCGACCGATCCGATCGTCGTCACGGGCCAGGTAGCAGCGTCGACGAGGGTCTTCCCCTGCGGGAAGACGAGTCCGGTGGCCGAGGTGTCGCGCCAGTACGAGAGCGAGTCGAAGATGAGGTAGTTGAGAACGAGCGC
>JANNQQ010000032.1:0-19092 GCA_031400835.1 Actinomycetes bacterium
CTTCGTCTTTCTCACCCTCTCCAATGACGACCCGACCTCGCATCGAGACGGTGTTGACCATGAGCCGCATGAGGTCGACAGCAGCCTGATCGGCCGCGATCTTGTCCCCTCGCCCGATCCAACGGGACGCCCCCATTGCAGCAGCCTCGGTGACGCGAACGAGCTCAAGCGCGAGGTTCCTGTCGGGCGTGAGGTATCTGCCGTCTGTGCTCATTGAGCGATCCTAGAGGCTTGGGGCGCATCGATGGTTAGCGTTCGCGTCACTACATGCGCTCTGGCGCCTCGACCCCGACGAGGTCGAGACACCGCGCGACAACGTCACGCGTGGCAACGCAAAGCCCGAGCCGAAACCGCTCCGCATCCGATCCCAGAACCTTGTGGTGGTGGTAGAAGCGATGAAACTCGTCGGCAACTCGGATCGCGTATGTGGGAATCGCATGAGGTGCGCGGCGCTCGGTTGCTTCAGCGACAACTGCCGGAAAGTCCGCGAGGCGCTTGACGAGATCCCGCTCCTCAGCGGCCAGAGGCGCGGGCGGCAGGTCGGCCCCAAAGGCGTCAGGAGCTGCGTTGCGGAGGATTCCCTCGATACGCGCATGCGCGTACTGCACGTAGTACACGGGATTCTTGGCGCTCTTCTCCTCCGCAAGATCGACGTCGATCTCGATCGTCTGGTCGTGGCCGCGCGAAATCAGGTACCAGCGGGCCGCATCGATGCCGACCTCTTTGACAAACGCATCGAGAAACACGACGTCCCCGCGGCGCTTTGACATCTTCGTCGCCTCGCCACCTCGGGTCAGGTGCACCATCTGGTAGACCAGGACTTCGAGCGAGTCGCGCGAGTGACCAAGCATCTCGGCGAGTGCCTGAAGCCTGCTCACGTACCCGTGATGATCGGCGCCGAGCACGTACACCAGCCGGTCGAAGCCGCGGCCATACTTGCGCCGAATGTACGCAGCGTCGGCGGCAAAGTAGGTGGGAGTGCCGTCCGACCGAACGACGACGCGATCCTTGTCGTCTCCGTGCGCGGTGGTGCCTACCCAGGTTGCACCCTCCTTGGTGTACGTCTCAAGCGCGGTGAGTGCCTCCGGGATCTCAGTCTCAACGACGCTCTGGCGCTCGAAGGTGTCGAAGTGGATGCGAAACTGCTCAAGCGAGGCCTCCATCTGCGTGAGCATCCGCGGCACCGGATCGCCCTCGTCGAGGGCAAGCTCAGCCACATACGCCCCGTGGTACCCGTCCTCAGGGGGCTCCTCCCCACGCCTCGCAGCGTCGACCGACGCACGAAAGCGATCCATCTGGGCCCCGGCGTCGTTGTAGTAGAACTCGCGCTCGACCTCGTTGCCGGCGAACGTCAGTAGACGCGCGACACAGTCGCCATAGGCGCCGTTTCGCGCAGACGCGACCGTGATCGGTCCGGTGGGATTGGCCGACACCATCTCGACCTGGATCCGTTCAGGCGTCGGCGTCGAACCTCCACCGAAGTCACGACCCTGCGCGAGCATGGACGAAAGAGCGTTCGAGAGCCACGCATCAGTGAGCGAGAGGTTGACGAACCCTGGGCCGGCGATCTCGACGTTGGCGACGCCTTCGATTGCGGCGAAGGAAGCCTTGAGCTCCTGCGCCACTTCCCGCGGCGAGCTCCGTCGCTGTCCCGCAAGGCGCATCGCGACGTTGGTCGCGTAATCACCATGGGCAGCATCGGATGGACGATCGAGCGGAACGGGCGTACCGGCTTGCCGCGAGAGCTCATCGACAAGTTCGCGAACAGGATCGGTCACCGACCTAGAGTGCCACGCAGATCCCCGGGCCGTCGCAGGAATCGTCGCGCTAGTCGTCCTCCGAGCCCTCTCCGTCCGAACCAGGTCCACGTCCACTCGAATCCGGGTCGTCCTCGCGACTCGCCTCGGGGTCTGAGCCACTCTCCACGTCAGGCACAGCGTCGCCGCCTGAGTCGCCGCTTGCCGTACTCGGACCACTGCCGCCGGATGACGACTCGTCCTCTCGAGGGTCTTGAGATCCCGATCGAGCCGACCCACTATCGTCTCGTTCGCCCTCCGCTTCGATGGGCTCGTCCGTCTCTTCGTCGTCGCGTGAGTCGGGCCCGGAGCGCGCGCCTGACCCACTTCCGGAGCCTCCACCGCCGTCATCAGCCACTCCGTTCGACGGCGCACCACCTTGCCCACTCGAGTCGTCAGCCGTGCCCTCCTCGGCCTCATCACCGGACGACCGGCTGCCCTCGTTGTCAGTCGTGTCATGCGGTGATCCGGACGATCCCTGGCCGCTCGACGAGTCGTCCAACTCGTCTTTCTCGTCTTCTTGTCGTCCACTGGAGCGACCGGACTCCACCTGCGACTCAGCCCTATCCGAGCCGGCGGGATTGCTGGCGAGAGGTTGCTCCGCGACCGAATTCGCGCTGGGACCCGAACGTGCAAGGGCCGGTGGATCCGGCGGTGTAGACCCCGACTCAACGGCGACGACCGAACCCGCCGTCGCCAGAGCCGCTACCCCTGCCGCAACCTTCACCGCCCCCGGGAGCCCAACGACCTTCGCGAACAGGCCAGCACCGAGCACCGTCGATCCTCCAATGGCTGCGGTGCCGGTGGCGAAGCCGGGGATAAGACCACTCAACGTCTCCTGGATCCCCACAGGGACAACCATGACCGAGGCCGTTGTCGAACGCAGCCTCGTGCGGAGTTGCCGCCGCGCGCGGAAGAGCGACGCCTCGACAGCGGTCACGGACAGACCCAAAGCGACACCGACCTCGCGGCTGCGAAGCCCGAAGAGATCGTGGAGCACAACTGCCTCTCGTTGCTTTTCTGGAAGCGCCGCGAGCGCTTTGCGTACCGTGTCATCGCCGATGCGCTCGACGGGAGAGGGTCGCTGATCCGCGATGCCCTCGAGGACTTCCGGAGGCGAGCCCACCGGTTCGCGCATCCGATGTCGGATCCGTGTCCTGCACTCGTTCCGCGCGATCGTTGCGAGCCACGCCGACGCATCGCGTGGCTCGTCGCCGCGGAGCAACGCGCGATAGGCCGAGAGGAAGGTCGACTGCAAGGCGTCCTCTGCCTCGGACGTGTCCCGTAACAGCATGCGGCAGAGACCGAAGAGTGGTCGGGCGTGTTGCTCGTACATCCGCGCAACCACCGATCCGGCAGCCCGCTCGGGGCCGCCGGTATCGAAGGGAATCGGAGCGTTACTCATGCAAACCCTGGCACAGCGACGGAGATCTCAGTGATCTCCATCGTCGTCGTCATCATCCCCGCCACCCGGGCCGGAACGATCGTCGTTGTCGGCATGATCGCCGTCCTCGTCATGATCATCGGCGTCCGGGCCGGAGCGATCGTCGTCATCGTTGCCGCTTCCACTTCCAGAGCCATCATCTTCTCGATCGTCATCCGCATCCTCGCGCTTGAGCTTTCGCACAGTCCAGATGCCGTCAGTGAGATCGCAGGTTACTTCCACCCTTTGTCCGATCGCGAACCCGGCAAGGGACATCGTGCTTGGAACGACGCACGAGAGTGACCCGACCTGCAGAGGGGAGAGACTCACGATCGAGCCCGTGACCTCGCGTTCATCGTCTGAATCCTCAGACTTGCGGTCATCCGCGGCAGCTGCGGCGCGCCGACGCGCGGTTTCCTGGCTCGCCTTTCGAGCGGCGGCCTTCCGTGCCTCAGCCTTTCGCGCCGCCGCCTTCCGTGCAGCCGCCTTCCGTGCAGCGGCCTTTCGAGCGGCAGCCTTCCGCCTGGACTCGGCCTGCTGCTTCTCCTGTGCTGCGGCCTCTGCGGCTGTGGTCGTTCCGCTCTTCGGTGAGTCGGCTGCTCCGACGACTCCGGCCATGGGCAATGCCATCAGAGCGGCGAAGAGTGCGATGAGGATGAAACGCATCGAGGAAGTCCTTTCTCATTCTTGGGGGTACAAGAAGAGAGTCGAGCTACCTCCGAAACCTTGCGGTCAATGTGAAACGACGTGCGAGTGAGTTGCTAGGCGGTCTTCGCAACGACAGCGGGCACCGCGGGTCGGGTCATGGTGCCCGCCGTGATGCCCTCTCGCGTGAGCGCTCCGGCAACCTCTTCGCGTGCCTTGTAGATGCGCCACTTCACCGTTGCCAACGTGATCTCCAGCGAGTCGGCGATTTCGAGATACGAGAACCCAACGATGTCGCGGAGAAGCAACGCCATCTTGAGATCGACGTTGAGGTCCTCAACTGCGCGCCAAACTGCATCGATCGTCTCTGTGCGCTCGAAGGGTTGGTCAACGACGTCAAGGCCAGGCATGTCCTCGAGCATCGCGACCGAGCGCGGTCGGCGCTCGAGAGCTCGCATTTCGTCCAGGACACGGTTCTTCGTGACCTGAAAGAGCCACGTCGTGAACGTCGAGCGCAGCGAGAACCCGGGGAGACCTTGATAGACGCGCAGGAACACCTCCTGCGTCAGATCCTCGGCGAGGTCGCGGTTACCGATCAGACGCAGGACGTAGTTGAACACGGGCCGCTCGTACGTCCGCACGAGGATCGCAAAAGCCCGCTCGTCACCGCGCTGTGCCTTCCGAAGAACTCCGAGATCGGGCTGCGTCAGGGCCAAGCTGCTGGCGACTATACAGCTGGAACCGACCTTCTCACCAGAAATTTACGACTCACTGAAATGTCATCGATCAAGCCGCTGTGCAGGCCTTATGACTTCTTAGAGCGGATCGCGATCAGAGAACGAGTGAACGGCCGGTCATCGCCGAGGGGATCGAGAGGCCCAACAGCCCGAGCACCGTCGGAGCGAGATCGGACAGCTCGCCCTCACCTCGAAGCGACGCGCCCGCCGCTGTGACGATCAGTGGAACGGGATTTGTCGTGTGCGCTGTAAATGGGCTCACGCCGTCGTCAGCGAGCATCTTCTCGGCATTGCCGTGGTCTGCCGTGATCAGACACACTCCGCCCCGGGCTGTCGTCGCAGCGACGACGCGTCCGAGGCAACGGTCGGCGGTTTCGACCGCGGTGACGACGGCGGGGATCACGCCCGTGTGTCCCACCATGTCGGGATTCGCAAAGTTGACGACGCAGAAGGCGAAGCTCCCTCTCCCAAGCGCTCCGACAACGCCATCGGCTACCGCATCCGCCGACATCTCCGGCTTCAGGTCGTAGCTCGCTACGTCCCGCGGCGATGGAGCGAGGAAGCGCTCCTCGCCCTCCCAGGGCTCTTCGATGCCGCCGTTGAAGAAGTAGGTGACGTGCGCGTACTTCTCGGTCTCGGCAGCGTGCAGCTGCGCGAGCCCATTGCGCGCAAGCACCTCTGCGAGCGTATCGGTGACGGTCTGCTCCGAGAATGCAACAGGGCACGCGAGCTCGTGGCTGTATCGGGTCATGGTCACGAGATCGACACCGGCTCCAAGCAGCATGGCGGCCAACTGTCGCCCGCGGTCGGGCCGGAAATTGAAGAAGATCGCTGCGTCATTCGAAGGATCGAGCCGCTGCGTACCTGCGAGCACGATCGGCTCGATGAACTCGTCCGTGATGCCCCGCGCATAGCTCTCGCGCACCGCGAGCCCTGCGTCGGCTACCGATTCCCCGACCCCGTCACAGAGCGCTGCGAATGCTCGCCCGGTGCGTTCCTGACGCCTGTCGCGATCCATCGCGTAGTAGCGACCGATGATGGTTGCGATCCGCTCCTGCGGGAGCTCGGCTAGATCCGACACTGCGGCGTTTGGCGAGACGTCGCGGCCGTCGGTGAAGGCGTGGATCCAGGTGCGCTCCGTCATCCCTTCCTGCTCGGCGAGCGCGAGGAGCGCCACGAGATGGTCGAGATGGGAGTGCACGCCGCCCTTCGAGACCAAACCCAGCAGATGTACCGCCCCGCCCCGCTCCTTGGCGCGCCGGAACGCGCCGACAAGCTCGGAATTCTGCGCAAACGACCCGTCCTCGACCGCGCGAGAGACGCGCACGAGATCCTGGAAGAGGATCCGCCCGGAGCCGATTGTCAGGTGACCGACCTCGGAGTTTCCCATCTGACCATCGGGCAGCCCGACCGCGGCACCGGAGGCACGGAGCTGCGTGTACGGATAGCGGGCGCGGAGATCGTCGAACACGGGCGTCTGTGCCAGCTCGACGGCGTTTCCGGGGCCGGGTGGCGCGATCCCCCAACCGTCGAGGATTACGAGCGTTACGAGCGGGACGGTTGGGCTCATCCCGCCGCTGCGCGACAGATTGCTGCGAACGAAACAGGGTCAAGCGCTGCTCCGCCGACGAGCGCACCGTCGATATCCGGCTGCCCGAGTAGCTCCACCGCATTTTCGGGCTTGACCGAGCCGCCGTAGAGCACGCGGGTTGCATGCAACGACTTGATGAGCGCATGCGCGTCCTGCGCCATCTCTGGTGTCGCCGTCTTTCCCGTTCCGATCGCCCACACCGGCTCGTAGGCGATGACCAGGCGCTCATGCTTGGGAAGCGCTGCGACCTGCCGCTTCAGCACCGTCTCGGTGAGATTCTGATCGCGCTCGTCGCCCGTCTCACCAACGCAGGCGATGACGCCGAGACCGGCCGCGAGTGCCGCCTCGCAGCGCATCCGCACCGTCTCGTCGGTCTCGGCAAAGAGCTGCCGTCGCTCGGAATGCCCGACCAGGGCGCCGCTCACGCCGAGCTCCACCAGCATCGCGGCGGAGGTCTCACCGGTGAACGGCCCCTCGGCCGCCCAGTGGACGTTTTGCGCGTAGATCGGCCAGTCCTCCCCTACCGCGGCCTCGAGCGAGACAAAGGGTGGGCACAGCACGACCTCGACCCCCTCGGGCGCCTGAAACCCATCGAAGAACGCCAGCGTCTCGGCGGGCCCCTTGAACATCTTCCAGTTGCCGGCAACGAGCTTCATGCGTCCTCCTCCGGAATAGCCGCCACGCCGGGAAGCTCCCGGCCTTCGAGTAGCTCGAGCGACGCTCCGCCACCGGTCGAAACCCACGACACCTGGTCGGCAAGCCCGGCCTCATTGATCGCTCGTACCGAGTCGCCACCTCCGACCACCGTGTATCCGTCGACTGCAGCAACAGCAGCCGCGATTGCCGCGGTGCCGGCCGCGAACGCCTCCCACTCGAACACACCCATCGGGCCGTTCCAGAAGACAGTCTTGGCCGCCCCGATGATGGACGCGAACCGGGCGGAGCTTTCCGGACCGATGTCGAGCCCTAGCCAGCCATCTGGAACATCGTCGTAGGGCGCGACCCGGTGGTCGGCGTCCGCTGCGAACGAAGCTGCCGCAACGACGTCGGTGGGAAGCTCGACCCTGAAGGTGAGCGGGTTCTCGTCGCGTAGCTGCTCGGCCATCTTTCCGCCGATGATCACGGTGTCTGCACGGCCGCCGAGGTGCTGGAGCACGCCGAGCTTGTCGTCAACCTTCGCGCCGCCCGCGATAAGCACAAACGGCCGCTCGATCTCTCCCAGCAGGCGCCCGAGGTGCTCAAGCTCCTGCTCGAGGAGGAGGCCGGCGTACGCAGGGAGAAGGCGCGCCACCGCCTCGGTGGAAGAGTGTGCGCGATGCGCCGATCCGAAGGCGTCGTTGACGTAGAGATCCATCCCCTCGGCGAGCTCGGCCGCATACCCTGGATCGTTCTTCGTCTCGCCCTGGTTGAAGCGGGTGTTCTCGAGAACCGTGAGGCGTGCGTCGTCGAGAAGCTCGGCAAGCCGTTGCGCCACAGGTGCGATTGCATACGTCACCCGATCGGCGTCAGTCTTCGGCCGTCCGAGATGTGAACACACCGCAATCTCGGCCGCGTCGTGATCCAGGAGCCACTGCAGCGTCGGCAACGACGCACGGATGCGTGTGTCGTCGGCTACCCGCCCATCCTTGAGCGGGACGTTCAGATCGGCGCGCACGAGGACGCGCTTCCCACCTACGTCGGCGGTGCGAATTGAGCGGGGATGCCTCATGGGTGTCCTAAGGCAGCAAACGACCAGCGAGATCGACCAAGCGGCAGCTGTAGCCCCACTCGTTGTCGTACCACCCAAACACCTTGACCGTGCGGCCGTGGGCCATCGTCAGCAGCGTGTCGACGATGCACGAATGGGGATTGCCGACGATGTCGGTGGAGACGAGTGGGTCTTCGCTGGCGAGCAGGATTCCCACCAACGGGCCCGCCGCGGCCGCCCGGTACGCCTCGTTGATCTCGTCCCTCGTCACCTCGCGCCCGAGGGTGACCACGAGATCGGTGATCGAGCCGACCGGGATGGGCGCCCGCACGCTGATCCCATCGATCTTCCCGTTGAGGTGGGGTAGGACAAGCCCGATGGCGCGCGCGGCACCGGTGGAGGTCGGGATCAGGTTGATAGCGGCCGCTCGCGCTCGACGGAGGTCGGGATGTGGCAGGTCGAGGATCTTCTGATCGTTGGTGTACGCGTGGATGGTGGTCATGAACCCGCTCTCGACACCCGCGAGATCGTCGAGGACCTTGGTGAGCGGCGCGACGCAGTTCGTCGTGCACGAGGCGTTCGAAATGACGTGATGCGTGCTTGGGTCGTAGTCACCGTCGTTGACGCCGAGCACGAGGGTGATGTCGGGGTTCGTCGCAGGGGCCGAGATGATGACCTTCTTCGCGCCGGCGTCGAGATGCTTCTGTGCGCTGTCGCGATCGGTGAAGAACCCGGTCGATTCCAGGACGATGTCAACCTCGAGCTCGCCCCACGGGAGCGCTGCGGGATCCTTCTCGGAGAAGATCTTCATCTCCTCCCCACCAGCGCGAATCACGCCGTCGCCGAGCGAGACCTCGCCCGCGAAGGGGCCAAGCGTCGAGTCGTACTTGAGGAGATGCGCCATCGTCTTCGCATCACCCAGGTCGTTGATCGCGACGATCTCGATGTCCGAACCGCGTTGTTGCTGCGCGCGGAAGAAGTTGCGGCCGATGCGGCCAAACCCATTGATCCCGACCCGAATACTCATGCTCGCTTCCCTCTCTGTGGCTCCAGCTTGGTCTGACATCGAGTCTATCCGCGTCTCACTCCGACCTCCGGGTTCACGGTAACCGTTGCCTTCGGTCTACTCGGCAAGCTCGATGATGCGGGCAAGTCGCCTCGTCATCGCGGCCTTCGTCGCGGGTGGATCGGCGCGCATCCCGAGCTCACGGAGAGACAACGAGGGGTGCGTCCGACGAAGAGCTGCCGCCTCCTGCAGCGAAGGTGCAAGGTCATCAAGCTTCCCCTCACTCCCCAGTTTGATGATCGCGTCGAGCTGCAGGCGCGCGGCGCGGCTCTGGCGGACGAGGTTTGCGTGATCGGCATTCGCAACCCGATTCGCGTCCGATCGCAGGCCAGCGACCAGAGCGCGCTCCTCGAGCTCGAGAACGGTCTCTACAGCACCGGCGATGGAGAGATACCCCTCGATCGCCTCCCAGCTTTTGGCATATGCGAGAGAGAAGTCGTCGCGGTCGCGGACACGCAAGCGAACACCGGCCGCGGAGGCAACTGTCCGCAGGAATGCGGCTCCTGCGTGTGACGGCGTCCGAATCTCAAGATGGGGTGAGCGCGGCGCTGTCAACGACCCCGCGCCGAGAAACGCACCTCTGAGGTACGCCGCACGACAGCACGGGCGCGCAACCACATGACCAGGCGGGCGCTCGAGAGGGACCCCCTCACGACCTATGACTCCGGCTTCCGCCAGCACGCCAAGGGCGTGCTCGGTTCCCGCGATGAGCAGCTGGTAGCGCGTCGCGCCTGAAAACGCGCGCTGCCGGTACGTCCGTATCTCCGAGTCGACTCGAAGCGCTCGGAGCACGGCGAAGGCTCGACGCGCGGTGCCCGAGAGCCCCACGTCGAGATGGAATGAGAGCTCCCCTCGCCCGAGGAGGTGCACAGCGCCTGCGGTATGGAAGAGCGCTGAGATTTCGGCGAGACGATCGCAGCGCGTGGTCGGCACGATCGCCGCAAGCTCGGCGCGGGCCGTGTCGACGAGCGGCGCGTCGCTCAGAGCACCACTCCCTCAAGCGCGAGCAACCTTCTCTTGAGCGCTACCCCAGACGAGCCGTACCCACCAATGCCATCCGCTGCGACGACGCGATGGCACGGAAGCACCAGCGAGAGTTGATTCTGCGCACAGAAGGAGCCGGCGGCGCGCGGTGCCCGTGGCCTCCCCGCTCTTTCGGCTAGCTCACCGTACGAGACCACTTCGCCCCACCGGATGCTGCGCATCGCAACCGCAAGATCGCGCTGGAGCGGTGTGCACCAGTCCAGGTCGATCGGCACGTCGTCGTAGTGCACCTCGATGCCCGCGAGCTGTGCTGTGAAACGCCGGCACAGATCTGGCACGAAGTCGACACAAAGCTGTGACACCTCTGGGGCTATCGTGACTCCAGGGGTGCCCGATCCCCCGTGCCGGGGGCGCGTCGCGTCCGCCGGGGGTTTGCGCTGCGCGCGTCGCGGACTCGTCAACTCAGCCTGGCGGGTGGTTTGGGCTTCGTTGACAGAACCGTTGCCACGTGCCGACTCGCGATCATGCCGTAGGCACGCCAACTCGTGCAGCAGAAGGTGGCCACCGCTCACCCAAACCTCGCCGACCCCCCAATCTGGAGCGGTGTAGCGGTAGCTCTCGGCGCGCACGGTGAGACGATAGACCCCGGGGCGCCGCATGGGCATACAATCGCCCGCGATGAGCGCACACGGAATCTTCCAACCACCCCCGCCTGTGAACGAACCAGTGCTGGGCTTCGCGCCGGGCTCGCCCGAGCGCGGCGAGCTGCAGGCCCGGCTCGCCCAGATGGCAGCCGAGCGAATCCATATTCCAATGGTCATCGGCGGCGAGCGAGTCGAGTCAGGAACGACCTTCGAAACCGTCATGCCCCACCGGCACACCCACGTGCTCGCCGACGTCGAGCGCGGCAGCGCCGAGCACGTCGAGCGCGCGATCGCTGCAGCGCGCAACGCACACGGAGAGTGGTCGCAGACTCCCTGGCACGAACGGGTCGCCGTGTTTCTTCGCGCCGCCGACCTGCTGGCAGGCCCGTGGCGCACGACCCTCAATGCCGCGACGATGCTCAACCAGTCGAAGACAGCGCACCAGGCCGAGATCGACGCCTCGTGCGAGACGATCGACTTTCTCCGCTTCAACGTCGACTACCTCACGCGGATCTACAGCGAGCAGCCGATCAGCTCGCCCGGCGTCTGGAACCGGCTCGAGTACCGCCCGCTCGAGGGCTTCGTCTTCGCGATCAGCCCGTTCAACTTCACCGCAATCGGAGCGAATCTCACAACCTCGCCGGCACTCATGGGAAACACGGTCGTCTGGAAGCCGGCGTCGACTCAAGCACTGTCAGCCTGGTACACGCTTCGAATCCTCGAGGAGGCCGGCCTGCCACCAGGGGTGATCAACCTGGTCTTTGGGGCAGGTGCAGAGATCGCCGGCGCGGCGCTCGCGAGCCCCGAGCTCGCGGGTGTTCATTTCACCGGCTCAACCGGCGTGTTCCAGTCAATCTGGAAGACCATCGGGACAGGCATTGCCGGGTACCGCAGCTACCCGAGGATCGTTGGGGAGACGGGCGGCAAGGACTTCATCCTCGCCCATCCTTCGGCAGATCCGGCTGCAGTGGCGACCGCGATCGTGCGCGGCTCGTTCGAGTACCAGGGGCAGAAGTGCTCGGCTGCATCTCGCCTCTACATCCCGTCGAACCTCTGGCCGGCGATCCGCGAACGCGTTGCCAGCGACGTCGAGCAACTCAAGACCGGTGACGTGGCCGACTTCACAAACTTTATGGGGGCCGTGATCGACAAGGCATCCTTCGCAACGCAGCGCGACGCCATCGCTGAGGCTCGTGCCGCAGGTGCCGAGATCGTCGCCGGCGGCGGCACCGACGACAGTGAGGGCTGGTTCGTCGAGCCCACCGTCATCAGGACGGACGACCCCGATTTCCGCCTCATGCGCGACGAGCTGTTCGGGCCGGTTGTCACGGCGTACGTCTACGACGAGAAGAAGTGGAACGAAACCCTCGGAGTCGTTGATCGCACCGGTTCCTATGCGCTTACGGGAGCGGTCTTCTCCGCCGATCGCTACGCGATCAGCCAGGCGCATCGGGAGCTCGTCAACGCTGCGGGAAACTTCTACGTCAACGACAAGCCAACCGGCGCCGTCGTGGGACAGCAGCCGTTCGGTGGTGGGCGCGCATCGGGAACGAACGACAAGGCAGGCTCGATGTGGAATCTCATCCGGTGGGTAAGCCCGCGAACGATCAAGGAGACCCTCGTCTCCGCCACGGACTTCCACTACCCGTTCCTCGACTCGGACGTGTAGCAATCCGTAAGCCTCCGCGCGCTACGGTCAGCCTGTGATCGAACGGCTGTGGAACGCGACCGAGAGCTTCTGGGACTCGCTATCTGCGATCCACTGGAGCGCGCTTGGGATCGCGATCGGCTGTCATGTCCTCAAGCTCTGCTGCACGAGCCGTGCGTGGCGGAATGTCCTCGCCGCCGCGTATCCGGAAGAGAAGGTGCGCTGGAGGAAGATCTTCGCCGCGTATGTCGCCGGCGTCGGTGTGAATGCCATCATCCCCGCCCGCGCAGGCGATGCAGTGCGTGTTGTCCTCGCGCACCGCGCGATCCCGTCGAGCTCGTACACCACGGTCGTCTCGTCCACCGCGGTTCTCTCCTTCGTGGACATGACGCTCGCGCTCTGCCTCTTCGGCTGGGCGCTCACGCAAGGCGTACTCCCGACCGTTGACGTTCTTCCGGATCTCCCAACGTTCGACTACTCGTGGTTCCTCCATCACGAGCGGGTGTCGATCGCGCTCGCCGTTGTGCTCGGCATCGCGCTCATCGCGCTCGGCGTCTGGATCCGCCGCCGGTGGCACGAGTTTCGGATCCGAGTCGCGCAAGCGTTCAGCATCTTCGACCCGTTCTCGCGATACGTCCGCAAGGTCGTCGTCTGGCAGCTCGCCGACTGGGTGCTCCGCTTTTTCGCGATCTGGTACTTCCTTGGAGCGTTCGGAATCGAACAGAGTCTGCGAAACGTTCTCCTGATGCAGGTGACACAGAGCCTCGCAACGCTCGTCCCCGCAACGCCGGGAGGGATCGGAACCGAGCAGGCGTTCATCCTCTACGTCTTCCGTGGAGCCGACATCGCCCGCTCGACCCTTCTTGCTTTCAGCGTTGGAATGCGACTCACGATCACCGCCGTCAATGTGGTCATTGGCTTTGGGGCGATCTTGCTCACGCTCCGCACGTTGCGCTTCCGAAGCGCGGCGAAACCGCCCGACGCTGAGCCTCAGGAGCTCGTCGGCTGAACGCCTACGCGCCGCCTGCCCGGTGAAGCTGCGCGTACACCGCACGTGCCGTCTTCTGCGGGAGCCCCGGTACTGACTCGAGCTCGTCGCGGCTGGCGGCCAGAAATCTGTCTGCCGAACCGAAGTGCTGAAGAATCGCGCGCCGCCTGACCGGGCCGATCCCGTCAAGCCCGTCGAAGATCGAGGCAAAGCTCGCGGTGTCGCGACGCTTCCGGTGAAAGCGCAACGCGAACCGGTGCGCCTCGTCGCGGATCTGTTGCAAGAGTTGAAGCCCAGGGTCGTGTCGATCGAGACGGATAGGGGCTGAGCGGCCCGGTACGAAGATCTCCTCGTCGCGTTTCGCGAGCGCGACAACGGCCAGGCGCGGCAGATCTCCGGTCCGCGTGATCGCATTGAGCGCGGCAGAGAGTTGCCCCTTGCCACCGTCGATGACCACCAGGTTCGGCACTGCACCGAAGCTGGGGTCGCCATCGCCGTCACGGAGACGAGCAAACCTCCTTCCCACCACCTGAGCCATGGAAGCGAAGTCGTCTTGCCCGTCCAACCCGCGCACAGCGAACGAGCGATAGAGCGACGTCTTCGGCTGGCCGTCCAGGAACACCGACATCGACGCAACGATCTCGCGACCCTGGGTGTTTGAGATGTCGAAGCATTCGATCCGTAGCGGCAGGCTCTCCAGATTGAGCGCCTCGCGTAGCTGCTCGAGCGCCGCTACCCGGCGTTGGCGACGCTGCGTCGCGGCGCCCGAATCGTGGACGAGCGCTAGCTTCGCATTCTCACTCGCGAGCTCGGCAAGCCTCAGCTTTTCACCCCGCGCCGGCGCACGAACCTCGACCGGACCGCCACGTACGTCGGAGAGAAACGTCTCAAGGCCCTCCGTATCGGTGAGATCCGGAGGCACGATCAGCTGCGGAGGGACCGCGGGCGCCGCGCTGTAGTACTCGAGACAGAACGATTCAAGCACCGTAAGCCGATCGTGACCCTCGACGTTCTCCAGGTGGAAGGCGTGGCGATCGACCAGCTTGCCATCGCGGAGCGGGAACACCTGCACCGCCGCCTGCTCACCGTCAAGGGCAAGTCCGATCACGTCGGCGGTGCCCACCGCGCGCTTGTCGGCCGCCTGCCGCGCTGCCAGCGATTCGATCGCCTGGAGCCGGTTCCGATAGCGAGCCGCATCCTCGTATCGCTCCTCGACTGCAGCCTGCTTCATCTCGGTCTCGAGAGTCCGCATGATCGTGCGGGTGTCCCCACCGAGAAACGCGATCACCGCATCAATCACCTCGCCGTACGCCTCACGGCTGATCGCACCGATGCATGGTGCAGCGCACCTCTCGATGTGGAAGTCGAGGCACGGTGTTCCTGAGTGGCGACCGGGGGTCGGGCCTTCACACGGACGGAACTGGAACACCTTGTTGAGCACATCGAGCGTCTCCCGCACCTTCTTCGCGTTCGCGTATGGGCCGAAGTACACGGTGCCGCGACGGTGCCGCTCGCGCGTGAACATCACTCGCGGATACTCGTCGGACACGGTGACCGCGATGTACGGAAACGACTTGTCATCACGGAGTCGTACGTTGAACGGCGGCCGGTGACGCTTTACGAGGTTCTGCTCGAGGTGGAGAGCCTCGGCCTCGCTCTGCGTGACGATAAGTTCGATTCGCTCGATTCGCTCGACGAGCTGGCGAATCCCGAGTCGGGTGTCATGACCAGGATTGAAATAGCTACGAACCCGCGACCGCAGGACCTTCGCCTTCCCGACGTACAACAGCTCGTCTCGGGCGTCTCGGAACAGATAGACACCCGGAGAACGAGGGAGTCGGTCGAGCTGCTCCCGGAGCACTTCCTCCGACGCCACGCCGAAGACGCGGAGCGATGTTCCCGCTTCACCATCATCTTGCTCCAAACGATCTCCTGACATCCTCCAACTAGCGTAACCGCCTGTCCGTTCGTCTCAGGTACCGATGACTGCTGCAACCCGACTCACTGCGATCCTCGCTGTCGCCCTCGTTGGCGTGTCGCTCCACGGGACGACGGCCCGGGCGGGCGGGCCGACGATGGCGCTCGGTGCTGCCGAGGACGCCGTACGCGCCGACGACCTCGTTGGCGCGCAGGCGCAGATGAATCTGCTTCGGCTTGCAGGCATGACGTCGGTGCGCATCACCTCGAACTGGCTCCCGGGGCTTGTCGCGCCGACAGAGGCCGAGATCCGTACCCTCCGCAACGTTGAGGGCGCCGCGCAGCTGTCAGGCGTGCGCGTGTTCGTGTCGGTCTACCACCCTGGCTCGAAGACGACACCACTCACTCCCGAGGCGCGCACCGAGTTCGCGCAGTACACCGTCGCTCTCATCGCCGCCGTGCCGACGTTCGACGACGTGATCGTGGGGAACGAGCCAAACCTCAACCGCTTCTGGCTCCCGCAGTTCAACCTCGACGGGACGAACGGGTCAGCGCCCGCCTATCTCGCGCTCCTGGCCCAGGTCTACGACGCGGTGAAGGCTGTGGATCCGCAGCTTCGTATCTGGGGCGGTGCGCTGGCACCCCGCGGCTCCGACCGACCCGAGGGGACCCGGCACACGAGCTCGCCCACGGCATTCCTGAGGGCCTTCGGGCTTGCCTACCGCGCCAGCGGGCGCACCACGCCGATCATGGACGGCCTCGCGCACCACCCCTACACCGACAACTCCGCGCAGTCCCCCGACTTCGCGCATCCAAAGAACACGACCATCGCGCTTGCCGACTACGACAAGCTCGTCGCGCTGCTCGGCGAGGCCTTCGACGGTACCGCGCAGGCTGGGTCTGTGCTTCCGATTCTCTACGACGAGTTTGGCGTCGAGTCGATTGTGCCCGCAGGGAAGGCCGGGAGTTACGTCGGTACTGAGGCCGTCGCGACCAAAGCGGTGGACGAGGCCACGCAGGCCGCGTACTACCAGCGCGCGATGCAGATCGCGTTTTGCCAACCGACGGTCGCTGGTCTTCTCCTGTTCCACTACCGCGACGAGCGGGAGTTGCCGACGTGGCAGTCTGGCGTCTACTACGCGGATGGCACCCCGAAGAGCAGCATCACCGCCGTTCGCGATGCCTTCCGCCGCACACGCGGAGGCTCGATCGCGCGTTGCGATGGGCTCGCACTCGATGTCGCTGCCACGCAGCTGAAGTTCCCGACAAAGGCTGGCTTCAAACGGGGGGAGCGGATTGCGAAGTTTCGCTGCTCGCTCGACTGCATCTGGACGCTACGGTCAGTACGCGTGTCCGATGGAGTCGGAACCGCCCGGCAGCGCGGATACGCCCGCGCCGGCGCAGCCGCCATCGCATCGCTCAAGGGTCGCAAGCTCGGGACACAGCCCGTCAAGCTGACCCTCACGGTCATCCACCCCGTCAATCCGGGGGTGGAATGGCTCGGCGAGAGCATCGAGCTTTCGCCGCGCTAACCGGTCTCGTCACAACCCTCCGTTGCTGTGGATGAGCTGTCCGTTTACCCAGCCGCCCTCCGTCGAGCAAAGAAAAGCAACGAGATTGGCACAGTCCATCGGCTGGCCTAACCGACCAAGCGGCGTCGCACTCACGATCTCGTCAGCGAGGTCGGCGCCGATCCAGCCGGTGTCGGTAGGACCTGGATTGACGACATTGGCGGTCACACCCAGGTGGCCGAGCTCCTTGGCCGCAGCCATGACGATCCGATCGAGCGCACCCTTGCTGGCGCCGTACGGCAGATTGCCGGCCGTGTGGTCGCTGGTCAGCGCGACGATTCGACCGGCGCCGTGTGCACTCTCGTAGCGGAGCGCGAACTCACGAATGAGCAGCCAACTCGCGCGGGCGTTGACGGCGAAGTGCCGATCGAAGCTCTCAATCGACGTGTCCAGGAGGCCCGAATCGACCGACTCACCGTGTGACAACACAAGCGCCTGTACCGAGCCGAGGATGCCCGTGACCTCATCGAAGAGAGATGCTGCGGCCGTTGGGTTCTCAAGGTCGGCCTCGACCGCAAGACTTCTGGCGCCTAGCTCTCCAAGACGTCGCGCGATCTCCTCGGAGGCCACCGCGTCGCCGCCCCAGGCCATTCTCCCGTCGTAGGGACGCCAGAACGTGAAGGCGACGTCCCACCCACGCGCGCCGAGGAGCTCGACGATCGCAGCGCCAATCCCGATCCTCCGCCCTACGCCCGTCACAAGCGCAATCGGTCTCGTCTCTCTACTCATTCCGCCGATTGTGCCCGACTCGGCGTACTCCCTCCGGCGAAGGCCATTCAGAGAGGTGACCACTGCGGCCTCCGGATCGAGTCGAGCACTACGATGGCAGCGTGAGCACCAAACCGGCGTACGAGCGCATCGAGGGAGCCACGGTGGGCCAGTACGTTGTCTACACCTTCTTCAAGGTCGATCGCGCCTGGCGCCGCCTTCCCGACGGTGAGCGCGCTGCCCACAAGGATGCATTCGCCAAGCTCGTCGAGGAATGGCAAGGCCGGATCGAGGGTCTGCGTGCGTACAGCACGGTCGGCGTCAGGCCCGAAACGGACTTCTTCCTCTGGAAGATCGTCACGAGCTACAGCGATCTCCTCGAGCTCGGCTCCGCGATCAACGGCACGGCGCTCGCTGGCTGGCTCGATACGCCGTACTCCTACCTCGCCACCACGAAGCCGTCCGTGTACACCGACAAGAAGCGCGTCCGTCAGGGACGGGTCCTACCCCGCGAGGCGCCCTACCTCGTCGTGTACCCGTTTGTGAAGCTCCGACCGTGGTACTTCCTCACGATGGAAGAACGCGGCGCTGCGATGCGCGAGCATGCCGAGGTCGGGGGCAAGTACGTCACGGTGACGAATCACACGACCTACTCCGTCGGGATTGACGACCAGGAATTCATGCCAGCGTTCGAGTGCGACGAGCCCGCCGACTTCATGCACCTGATGCTGAACCTCCGCGAGACCGAGGCCTCGCGCTGGACAGAGCGCGATACGCCGATCTTCGTCGGCGCACTGATGGACATCCGGAAAGCGCTCGACGCCCTCGACGGGACATAGCGCCCCGCGTCAGACGTACCGGTGCTCGCGCCGCCACACGCGAACGACGGCCCACACGCATGCCGCCAGCACGGCGACGAACACCACCGACTCGGGGCCGTTGGCCTCAACTCCAACGAATACGCCTATGGCACCGACGGCGAGGATGATCGCACCATAGAACGTGCGTCGCGACTGCTCCGACCACGTCTCGATGTCCGAGCGCCGCTCACGCCACATCACGAAGAGGAAGAAGGCGACAGCGAGGAAGAAGGCGACTGTCAGGAGAGCGCTCGCGGTCGCGAGTGACTCCTGGAGCGAGAGCAACACGATTCCGAGCGACACGGCGGCGACGATCGCCATCCCTCGCACGAAGCGGTTGTCGAGAAGGCGCTTCATGCGGGACCCGTCATAAACGCACGAACCGCGAGCGCGGCTGCAACGCCGGTCGTCCCGGCAAACCAGAGCAGGCGCCGTGGCCCCTCGGCCGGCGCGTAGAACCACGGCGCCAGAGCCGCACCCATCGCGAGCGAGCCGTAGAGGTAGTGCAACTCGTCACCTGCCCGGCGATCGTCGGCGAGTAGCAGCAGTCCCAGCCCGACCTGCGCAACAAGCAGCGTTTGCGCCAACGAGAGAAGGTGGGTCGTCAACATTCCCGCGCCACGACCACGCCAGTACAGGACGCCTCCGACGAACGCCCCAAGAGCGCATACGCCGATTGCAATTCCACCGAGCCATGGATGCACGCCTGCCACTGCCACGAGCCTAGACGGTTGGTGCGCGTTGAGGGTGCTGGTTCTATCGTGAAACCGAATGTGCACAAAGCGTGTTCGAGTGGTGACGATCTCGTGAACCACCTGGCGGTCGCG
>JANNQQ010000033.1:0-23269 GCA_031400835.1 Actinomycetes bacterium
GTTGTCCTGCCACCGTCGGCGCTCTTGCTGTGACGCGCTCTCGCTGAAACGCGCCCTCGCCGAAATCCTTGGAACCGCGCCTAACGCTCGTCGAGCGGCGTGTTCTGGACGTCGTGGGCGACCGCGTACTCCTCAGCGAGGGCGTTGACTGCCGCCGGCCCGTCGGGGTAGGCGTAGTTGATCTTCACGAAAGGGGCCCACTTGTCCGGGAGCGCATCCTCGGGAAAAATCGCCTCGACCGGACACTCCGGCTCACAGGCGCCGCAATCGATGCATTCGTCGGGATCGATGACGAGCATCCGGTCAAACTCGTGGATGCAGTCAACAGGGCAGACGTCGACGCAGGACTTATCCTTGATGTCGATACAGGGTTCGCTGATGATGTACGTCATAGGTGATTCGAGAGTACCAGCGGGGCCCGACACCTCTGAACGGTTGGTTCCTAGGGATGACTACGCAACAGACATGTCGGGCGGAAGAGGGTGACCCAGAAGCTCGTCCACGACCGCTGCGGCACGCTCGACGAGCGCCGACTTCACGATCACCCGGTCGAACCCCGCGGAATGCGCACGTTGGAGGCCCTGGGTGTCGGTGTGATTCGTGAACCCGAGGATCGGGACATCCGGCCACGAGGCGGCAACATCCTGGACGTTGACGCGGGCGATGTCGCAGATAACGAGATCAGGCTCAGCGACCGTGTCGTGCGTTACGAAGCGGTGCTCCGGGAGAACCCCCTCAAGCCGCGCCCGGAAGAAGAGGTCGACACCGGTGAGCAGGATCGTCGACACAGTGGACATATAGCACGTCGATGCCCGGCTACAGAAACGGCTCGACGCCGACGCGCTCGAGCACGCGGTTGAGATAGATCCGCAAGACGTAGAAGCGCTCGAAGAAGAGAAGCAGCCCAATCGCGACCATCACCAGCCCACCGGCAAACTGGATCACGCGATAGTGGTCACGCATCCACCGAAACGCGCCCATCGTTCGCGTAAAAGCGACGGCGACGAGGACGAAGGGAACCATGAGCCCGGCGGAATACGCAAACAGGAGGACGCCTCCCTCGAGTGCCGTGCCCTTCGATCCGGCGAGCACGAGAATCGCTGCGAGCACCGGGCCGATGCACGGGGCAGCGCAGACGGCAAAGGCACCGCCAAGCAAGACTCTCGAGCCACGACTCCGCGCGTGCTCGACGAGCCCCGCGCCGAGTAGGCGCTCGGGCCACGGGAGCAGACCCATGAACGCAAGTCCCACGACAACGAGGACGAAGCCCGCGATCTTCTCGAGCAGGAACTGGTCACCGAGCACGCCATTTCCGACCAGCGACGCAGCGACGCCGAGCGTGACGAACACCGTGGTGAACCCTGCAAAGAACGGGATGCTCGAGATGACGATGCGACGCGCGGTGCCAGGTTCACCCAGCCGATCGGCCGACACCGCGGACACCGCCGAGAGGTAGCCGGGTACAAGCGGGAGCACGCAGGGAGCAAGAAACGAGACGAGCCCTGCCACGAACGCAGTGAGAAGCTCGCCGGGCGCTGGGAGCAGCGCGACGACCAGCTCCGCCCTCACTCGTCCACCCGCTCGAGCTCGAGGTCGATGCGCCGCTCGAGCTCGAGATCAACGGGTGGTTCAGAATGCCGAGTGCTCGCCTCCGGGACGCGCCGACTCCAGGCAAGCGCAAGCGCACCGAGCCCGATCGCCCCTACCGCAACCCCAAGGAGCGGCAGCAACCAGGCGATCAGGTCGAATCCGCTCTTCGGCGGCTCGGCCAACACGCCGGGGCCGAATTGATCGACGAGCTCCGCCTTGATCTCGTCCGCGGTCGCTCCGGACGCGACGCGCGCCCGCACGATCGCCTTCATCCTCCTCGCAACGGGAGCATCAGACTGGTCAAGGGTCGTCCTACAGGTTGGGCAGACAAGTTCGGCCTCGAGGTCGGCAACGTTTGGAGGGTCGGCCGCCAACGCACCGGTGACCAGTACAAGCGCGACTACGCACGCAGCCGCCAAAGCGCGGAGGAGCCTCACGGCGCAGTGCCGAGCGCAAGCGCAACTCCACGCTCGAACGCCTCAGCGTTCCGCTCGATATCCACACCACCCGAGATTCGCTCACCGACGAGCTTCCCCGACCGATCAACGAAGAACGTCTCCGGGAACCCGGTGACCCCCCACTTTCCAAGGGTCGATCCCTTCCCGTCGTAGACCACGGGATACGTCAGGCCGAAGCGCTCGAGGAATCGCCGGGCGTCCTTGCGGAAGTCCTGGGCGTCGATGCCGATGACGACGAGCCCCTGCTCCTTGTTGGCCTCGTACGTCTTCTGGAGGAAGGGCGCCTCGTCCTTGCATGGGATGCACCACGACGCCCAGAAGTTCACCACGATCGCCTTGCCCTTGAGCTCGGAGAACGAGAATGGCTTGCCCGCTCCGGCGGCGTCGAGCCGCTCAAGGGTGAAGTCGGGTGCCGCGACGTCATCGCCGCGGGCGAGGGCGTCGGCCGCCCCGCCCTGCTCATCTGCGACGACCTTCCAAACGAGCAGGCCTAGAAGCGCCGCGACCCCCACAAGAGCCACGAGCTGGGCAATCTGCTGCAGCCGACGCGCACCCCCCGCGACGCCATCCGCCACTGGGTCGGTCATGCCGGAACGATGAAGACCGGCGTTCCGAGCTCGACGTGCTCGAACAGCCACTCGACCTGGGGGATCAACATGCGGATGCATCCGTGCGAGGCCGAGTACCCGATCGACGACGAGTCAGGGGTCCCGTGGATCCCAACAAGGTCGGCAGAGAGCCCCATCCATCGCGTGCCGAGCGGATTCCCAGGTCCCGGTGGCACAGGTTCCTTGCCCTTCGCCCATGCAGACGTCTGAGGTGGATACCACCAAGGATGCCGCTGCTTGTTCACGATCTCCCAGCGTCCGAGCGGGGTGGGATAAGACGATTGGCCCGTGGCGACGCGGAACACGCGCTTGAGCGTTGTTCCGTTGTAGAAGTACAGCTCCTTCGACTCGCGCCTGATCACAAGCACCTTGCCGAAGTCGTCCTCGGTTGCTGCAGGACGGAGTACCTCAAACGGGAGTTGGAACGGCTCGCGGGAGTGCTTGCGCAGCGCGAGCGAGAGCGAATGGAATGCGATGACTTCCTGCAGCCTGCGTCCGTCCACCGAGCGGGTTCCCGCGGGCACGAAGTGCACGAGCCTGAGCTTCGAGTCGATGGGGTCTCTCTTGGTCTCGCGTCCGAGTCGCGCCAGGAGCCCGCGGAGGCGAGAATCGTCGATCTCGATGCTCAACGGGATGGCAGCCTTTGCGCTCCGCGCCCGCATGGCCGCCTCGACGGCCTTCCCGACCCGCGCGCGGGCCCCAAACTGCGAGGGCATGAACCGCTGCTTCCAGGTTTTCGAGATCACGAGCTGCAGCGAACGATTGAAGCGGCGCTGGACGGCCGCTACTGCCTGCTTGGTCGTGAGCCCTCCCACGTCGTGCCCGGCAATCGTGACGCCATTGACGATCGTCCGCGGTCCCGGCGGCGGAGGCGGCGGCAGCGGCACCGTCTCGGTCGGCGGTGGCGGCTCCGTCGGTGGAGGGTCCTCAGCGAAGGCCGGCGCTGAGGCGAGGAGGAACGACGCAACGACGCCTGCAACGCAGACGAACGAGAACATGCCTACGCTGGCCTGTCGCCTCACACGGGTGAGTGTAGCCAGCGTGCCAGCGCGTTCTGCCCTTCGATAGCTAACAGTCCGTTACGTGCGCCTGTCTCTAGCGCGACCCGAAGATCCTCGGGTCGTTCGTGACCACCCCGTCGACTCCGGCATCCGTGACACGGACGAGATCATCGATCTCGTCGACGGTCCACGTCACAACGGGCAGTCCGAGCGCGTGCGCCCGATCGACGGACGAACGAGTGACGAGCCGGTGCTGAAGCATCACCGCGGAGGCTCCGGCCCGCGTCGTTAGGCGCGAGAGTCGATACGGGATGGAGGCACGCATGGCCGCAAGAGTGGGCGTGACCAGAGGCCACAGCCAGGGCCGACGCGAGATCGAAAGACGCTCCTCTGGATAGGTCAATCCGACCCGTACACCCGGCGCGTGCCGGGCGACGGCGCGAAGACTTGTGGCGGATACGCCCGAAACCACGGATCGGTCGGCGAGGCCATGCGCAACGATCGCCGCTGCAAGCTCGTCCAACCGCGTATCCAACTTGAGATCAACGTGCAGCCCGACGTGCGGCACCTCGTCGGCGAAGAACGCGAGCGTTTCGTCGAGCGTCGGGATGTTCGGAGCGATTGCCCGAAGCGTCTCAAGCGAATGGGTGCTGACCGACCCCTGTGCGCGTCCGTGGCTGACCTCGTCGAGATGATCCGAGTGGGCGACGATGAGTGGGCCCAACGGAAGATCAAGGACGTCGAACTCGATCAGATCGACGTCGTGTGCGACCGCCGCGCGAAACGCCTCCAAGGTGTTTTCCGGCGCGAGAGCGGCGGCGCCGCGATGACCGATGCGAAGTGGCCGGCCGGGCGAGCCCGCGAGCTCGATCACTCTGTCCGCCCCTTGAGACGCCGATGCCACAACCAGGCAACGGGCGCCAGCACGAGCACCTGCGCCACGACGAGCGCCGCGATCATCTGCGAAATGTGCTCCCAGAAGAGCTCTGGATAGATACGCAGCAGGGTGTCGCCTCGCGCAAAGCGCCACGAATCCCCCTCGAAGAACACTCCATGGAAGTCCTCGAAGAACCGGTCGAACCCGAAGAGCATCACGGGGATGAGCGCAAGCGCAACGATGAGCGTTGCAATCACGCCGACGGCAAGGCCACGCGGAAAGAGCGCGCGGTGCCGCGTGCGACCGAGCCCCAGCCCGACGACAACAAGTCCAACGACGAGCGCAAGCTGGAGCGCGAGCGCCCGCCCGTACAACCTGCGCACGTCCGTCATGTGCGCGAGCTCGCGTTCGACGAACGCCGGAGCTCCGTCGGGCAGCGTCGCCACTTCGAGCAAGCTGATCCCTGCGCTTCCTGGACGTATCGACGCGAGACCGGTGAGCGCGAGCGAGCGCCGCTCGGGAACCGACATGCCCGTGTCGGCGGGAAGGTCTCCACGGCTGTATTCGAAGCGCACGAACGTGTCGGTAGCGACAAGTCGGAACGCGTTGACGATGAGGACGGCAACAACCGCGACCGCAATCGTCCCAACCGCAAGGGCCGCGCCGACACGCCTTCCCACGTTCACAACGCGCGAGGTCAGAGCCCGAACAGCTGCCCGATCTCGCGCCACGTCGTCAACGCGAGCAAGCCGAACACCGCCAGGAGGACAAGAAGGACAACCCAGAACCGGGCGCCGGCGCGCTTTGTCCGGCGCCGATGCTCGATCTTCGCGCGCCGCAACGCACGCTGACGCCAGTACTCGGCCCGCACCGCCTCGGGATCAATTGTCGGTGCGTCGATGATGGGCGCGTCGTCGGGGACCTGCCGGCTCACAGCCGAAGCATACGATCGCGCGCCAGGAGCGCGCGTCGGAGATACTCTTCAGAGTCATGTCGTACCGCGAACGTGGAAGTGGTCTTCTGAGCCCTGGAATGGGCGAGCGCCTCGGCATCCTCGCCGGGACGTTGCTGGCTGCGTCGTCCTTCACGGGCTGGTACACCGGCGAGGGCTCGGATCAAGGGGTCACGATCTCAGTGCTCGCTTGGAACACAGGCCTGCTCGGCAAGCTCATCCTGTTTATCGGTCTGGCGGTGGTGCTCGTGCTCGCGCTTCGTGAGCTCGGTGTCCAGCCGCCGGCGGCATTGCCTGAGAGCCTCGTGACAATTGCGCTCGGCGCCCTTGCAACGGTGTTCGTGCTCGTCCGCGTGATTGACAAGCCAGACGACTTTTTCTTCGCCGGTCGCGGTGTCGGACTGTGGATCAGCCTGGTCGCGGCGCTCGGCATCGTCGTCGCAGGACTCTTCCAGGCCTCCGAAGAGCTCTAGAGGCTTGAGGTTAGGGCGCGCTCGGCGGGTGCGGCTCCAGCGTCCGTATAAGCGTCTGGGTTCCGCCGGGCTCCGGGCGATCCTGAAGCGCCATGCCAAACGCGATCCCGATCGCGAACAGCGCCAACCCAGCCGCGACCGCGAGGAGCGGCCCCAGCAGAGGGAAACGACGCCGAGAGGCTTGGCGACGCAGAGGGCGATCGACAGGGGTCACGGTGTGAAGTCGACCGCTCCGCGGCTGTACAGGTGGAATGCGGCATCGATTGCGACCGTCAGCGTCCTTGGCCATCCCGGCGAGAATGCTTGCTCTTCAACTGCATTTCGTGACCAGGCCTCTGCACCACGATAGGCCTCTCCAAGCTCAGCGAGCGTGAACGTCCCACCGACTCTACGGCGGAGCTCGTTGGTCACGACCTCCAGCTCGCGGTGGCGGACGTCCGCGGCTGCCGGATCAACAGTCGCCTCAAGGAAGCGACGGTACCCGTCATCCCAGTCGCGCCGGGCGCTTTCGACGATGCTCATCGCAGCGATGGTAATCAGGCAGCGGGTAGGTCGGTGCAGCACCTGTCGGCGGGCCAGCGCTCGTCAATCTCGCCCACGATCGCCTCGCCGACCACGTAGCCCGGCCGGGCGAGAGCGAAGGCCACGTGGGCGTGGAGACACTTGAGCTGTAGCGGCGTGCGGGAGCCGCCGATCCCGGTGCCGAGCGAGCTTCCGCCGTCGTTGCCCAGGCGTCCAGAGGCCAGCTCCAAGCGAATCGCAACCTGCTCGGCCGTCGCCTTGTCGAGCGATGCCCTGAGAGCCGGGTCGCGGGCGATCTGGGTGCTCCAGCGTTCGACCCCGCCGGCCGCCTCAAGCCGAGACACAGCGGCAACGAGGTGGCGACAGGTGAGGTAGTACATCGTCGGGAAAGGCTCGCCGCCTGGGGCGTACGGCGCCTGCTCGGTGACCGCGGGCGCACCGAATGGGCAGCGCGCCGCGACGCGGTGGAACGCTCTTGGAGTCCGGCCGAGCTGGCGCGCAACGGTAGCGAGGTCGTCCACGCCTACAAGCGTAGACGGATCAGCGCTGAGCGTTCATGCGACGCCAGGCGTCGATGCCCTTGACGATGAAGAGCTGTTCGCCGGGACGAACGCGTCCGATGTGCCGGGCTTCGCGGGCGAGCGCGTCGAGGCTCGTCGAGCGGGCGACGCGCGCCTCAACGTTCGCCTTCTCGGCACGCAACGATGCGACTTCGGCGCGACGGGCCTCAAGCGCATTTCGCGTCTCGAGGTACGTCGAGAGCGGGCGGTACGTCAAGAATCCGACGAGTGCGAGAACCAGGATCGGGAGCAGAACACCGAGCCTCAAGCGCGACGGCGCGCGCCGCTGTCGCTTCGCGCGCGCACGAGCCTTGGGCTTCCGTTTCGACGCCACACGCACCATTTCCACACGAGGAGGCGCTCACCTTCCCCCTGTCCTGCGCTAGGCGATGTCGACCTTGATGACGTTCGTCGAACCGGGGATGTTCACAGCCGTCCCCGCTGTAATCACGACGCGATCGCCCGGGTTGACGATCCCGACCTCGCGGGCGGCGATGACCGAGCGAGCCCAGAGATCCTCGACGTCATCCGTCTCGGGAATGTCGAGAGGAAACACTCCCCACTCGAGCGCCATGTGACGGAGCGAGTCGATCTTGTGCGTGAGCGCCACGATCGGCCGACGCGGACGAAGGCGCGCCACACCCGACGCGGTGCGTCCGGTGAACGTCGGAACGAGGATCGCCTTGGCGGAGAGCGCCTCCGCGATATCGCAGGCGGCGTTCGACATTGCCTGTCCGATCGTAGGTTGGTCGGTCGAACGCGGAATCTCGTGCCGATAGTCGAGGCTCGGCTCGACTGCAAGCGCAATCTTGTTCATGACGTTGACCGCATCAATCGGGTACTCGCCCACGGCGGTCTCCCCCGAGAGCATGATCGCGGAGGTGCCATCGAGGATCGCGTTTGCGATATCTGACGCCTCGGCACGGGTCGGTCCCGGCGAGTGGATCATCGACTCGAGCATCTGGGTGGCTGTGATGACTGGCTTGCCGCGCTCGAGCGCGCGCAGGATGATCCGCTTCTGAAGGAGCGGAACCTCGGCGGCACCGATCTCGACGCCGAGATCGCCGCGCGCGACCATGACGCCGTGCGTTTCGGCGAGGATCTCGTCGAGTGCCGCGATCGCCTCGGCCTTCTCGATCTTCGCGATGACGTACGCGTGCGATCCCCTCGCCTCGATGAGCGTGCGGAGCGCCTGTACGTCCGACGCCGAGCGAACGAACGAGAGGGCGACGAAGTCGACGCCCAGCTCCTCGATCGCGAACTCGAGATCCTCAAGGTCCTTGCGTGTGAGCGAGGGAATCGGAAGCGGAATCCCGGGCAGGTTCACGCCCTTGTGTGACGAGACCTCGCCGCCGAAAACCACGATGCAGCGGGCACGCCCTCGCTCGACGCTCTCGACGCGCAGACGGACATTGCCGTCGTCGATCAGCACATCGTTCCCGGCCTGGAGCACCTGTCCGAGGACGGCCGGGCTCACCGGGATGTCGTCGCCTTTCGCCGTGTCCTCACCGGCAATGACCACGGTCTCGCCGCTCTCGAGCGTCAACGGCGCCGGCAGAGCACCGACACGGAGCTTTGGCCCCTGGAGGTCAGCGATCAAGGCGATGGGCCGGCCGCAGGCAGTCTCGGCGTCGCGCAGTGCTCGCGCGCGGGCAGCATGATCGTCGTGGGTCCCGTGCGACATGTTGAGACGCGCGGCGTCCATTCCCGCCTCAATCAGCGACCGGATGATCTCCGGCGAGGACGAGGCCGGCCCGAGGGTTGCAACAATCTTCGTCCGCCGCGGTGAGATGCCCACGGACGGCAGCCTACCGAGCAGAGTGGGTGTTTGTTCGCCGGTCGAGCGAATTGGCGTTGCGGCTCTGGTCGGCTCTATGCCCGGTGTGCTGCGACGCGCGGGAACGCGCTCCAACCCGGGAACACAGCCCGGCGCCCGAGCTGCTCCTCGATGCGAAGAAGTTGGTTGTACTTTGCGATCCGGTCAGATCGATTCGGTGCGCCGGTCTTGATCTGGCCTGCATTGGTCGCGACCGCGAGATCGGCGATCGTTGCGTCCTCGGTCTCGCCCGACCGATGAGAGATGATGGCGCGGTAGCCGCTGCGATGGGCGAGCTCGACGGCATCGAGCGTCTCGGTCAGAGATCCGATCTGATTGACCTTTACGAGGATGGCGTTGGCGACACGCTCGTTGATCCCACGCTGAAGGAAGTCGACGTTGGTCACAAAGAGGTCGTCGCCGACCAGTTGAACACCTGCGCCAAGCCTCTCGGTGAGGAGGCGCCAGCCATCCCAGTCGCTTTCTCCGAGGCCGTCTTCGATCGACACGATCGGGTACTTCGCACAGAGGTCTTCCCACAGCTTGACCATCCCTTGCGTGTCGAGCGTCGTGCCCTGACGTGCGAGGTGGTAGGCGCCCTCCCGGTGGAGCTCGCTGGTCGCCGGATCAAGAGCAAGGGCAACCTTCTCGCGGTGACCGGCGCGCTCCGCGGCCTCTAGGATCGCGGCGCAGACGTCGTCGGCAGAGCCGAGATCCGGCGCGAAGCCACCTTCATCACCGACACCGGTGGAGAGCCCACGCTCCTTGAGAATCACCTTGAGGTGGTGATACGTCTCCGCGCCGATCTGGAGTGCCTCCGAGAAGCTCTCGGCTCCCGCCGGAACGACCATGAACTCCTGGAAGTCGAGCGAGTTCTCGGCATGAGCGCCACCGTTAACGACGTTCATGAGCGGCACCGGCAAGACGTGAGCGTTCGTCCCACCGATCCAGCGATAGAGGGGCAGGCCCACGTCGTCGGCGGCTGCCCGGGCGACGGCCAGGGAGGCACCGAGAATCGCGTTTGCACCGAGGCGCGCCTTGTTCGGCGTTCCGTCGAGGGCAATCAGAACACCGTCGAGCTCTCGCTGATCTCCGGCGTCGAGTCCGATGAGCGCGTCGGCGATCTCACCGTTGACGTTCGCGACAGCTTTCGTCACGCCTTTGCCAAGCCAGGCCTGGCCACCGTCGCGAAGCTCAACCGCTTCGTGCTCACCGGTCGAGGCACCCGAGGGGACAAGGGCTACACCGAATGCACCTGACTCCAGCCCGACCTCGACCTCAACGGTTGGGTTGCCGCGCGAGTCGAGCACCTGGCGGCCGTGAAGGTGAACGATTGTTCCCATCCGCAGCCAAGAGTAGTTACAAGGATCGTGGGTGGATGCAGTGGGCGGTCAGGACGTCCTGAGTTGCTGCTTCGCAGCCTGATACCAGCGCTCCTGTGCCTCAAGGTCGAGCCCAACCCAGTCCTCACCCACGGCAGCGGCCATCGCCTCGGCGAGCTCGATGCGCGTACGGAAGCGACCGCTCGTCGCGCGTAGCGCTAGCTCGGGGTCGACGTTGACGAACCGCGCGAGATTGACGATCGTGAAGAGAAGGTCACCGAGCTCAGCCTCGACGCGCGCGTCGGGCTCGGTCTCGGGTGCCGGCCGGCCGGCACGGTTGAGCTCGACAAGCAGTTCCCCGATCTCCTCACTGACCTTCTCGACCGGACCGTCGAGGGTCGGCCAGTCGTACCCCTGAGCGGCGGCGCGGCGCTGGAGCTTGCGCGCGTGGAGAAGAGCAGGCAAGGCTGCTGGAACGTCATGGAAGATGCCCTCGCGTCCCTCCTGCTCGGTCTTGATCGCCTCCCACCGCTCCCGGACACGCCCCGCGGTGTCGGCCTGCGCGTCACCGAAGACGTGCGGGTGCCGCCGGACGAGCTTCTCGTGCACCCCCCGGGCAACCGTTTCGAGATCGCCAGCACCCTGCTCCTCAAGCAGCAGCGCGAGGAAGTAGGTCTGGAACAGGAGGTCACCAAGCTCATCGACGAGCTTGGCTCCGTCGCCACTCTGTGCGGCCTCGGCGACCTCGTACGCCTCCTCAACCGTATGCGGGACAATCGTCAGCGCGGTCTGTTCGCGATCCCAGGGGCAGTCGCGACGGAGCTGGCGCGTGAGATCCTGGAGGCCAAGCAGCGCCTCGACGAGGCCGTTGTTACTGCCCGTCGTCTGCGGCGGCGTCGTCGGGGCTCGTCGTGTCGGGTGGGGCATACCCGGTGCCGTATGTGACCTTGTCCTTGTAGTCCTCGGCCAGCTGCTTCGACCACGCCTCGATCGCCGTCTGCTTCTTCTGCTCGACGAGCTGTGATCGAATCTGCTTCGCAACGTCGGCAAGCGGAGTTGTCTTTGCCGGCGTGACCTCGGTGAGCGGCTCGAGGACGTGGTAGCCGAACTCGGTCTTGATAGGCGCCGAGAGCTCGTTGACGCCAAGTTCGAATGCGGCCTTGTCAAACGCGGGAACCGTTTCGCCACGACGCACGGTGAGCTTTCCACCGGCATCCTTCGAGCCGGGATCCTGCGAGAGCTTCTTGGCGAGCTCGCCGAAATCTCCGCCGGCTCCGAGCTGCGCGACGACATCGTCGGCAGAGGCCTTCGTCTTCACGAGAATGTGCCGCACGTCGCGCGATTCAGCCACGGTGTACTGCGCCTTGTTCTCGGTGTAGAACTTTTGCACGTCGGCGTCCGTGACCTTCGCGTCGTTGGCGACCTTCTCGAAGATGTTCTCCGATACGAGTTGCGACAAGATGTCCTCGCGGAACGCCGCATCCGTGTAGCCCTGTTCCTTGAGCTGCGCCTTCAGCTTGACGTCATCGCCCCCGAAGTACTCCTTTGCAACCTCCGCGATCCGCTTCTCAACCTGCGCGTCGGTGATCTTGATCTCAAGCTTTTCGGCCTCTTTTGCGTACTCCTCGCGCTGAACCAGGTACGCGACGGCCTGCGTCTGGAGCGACTGGTACTCAGGCGTGCCGGCCTTCGGGAAGGGACGCTTCTGCGTCTTGTACGACGCCTTGGCGCGCCCAAGAAGCTCGTCGAGTGAGACCTTGGTGATAACGGTGCCATCGACGACAGCAACCGCGTCGCTTGGGATGTCGTCGTCTCCACCGCACCCAGCGGCAAGACCTGCGACGGCCGCAAGCGTGACGGCGGCAAGGAGTGAAAGACGAGAAAGCTTCATGAAGACCCTTTGTAGACGACGATCGGTTGCGCGTTCGTTATGGCGTGAAAAAGCTCCGTGCGCACCGTGCAAACAAGCCAGTTCAGGCGGCCCGACGAGCGGCAACGATAGCAGCGGTAAGCGTCAGCGCCCCGTCGAGCGAGTCGGCGCGCAAAGACACCTCACGCTTTGCGGATGTGTAGACGGCCGTATCGACGAGAAGCCGAAGTGCCCGGAGCTCGTCCGACGTGAAGGACACTGGGCCGACGGTGACTCTTCCGCCACGGTAGACGAGGTAGTCGGCCCCGACGACGGCGACCTGGAGACGAGCCTCCTGAATCTGGAACAGGTGCTCGACCGGCTCGGGCACCGGTCCATAGCGATCCTCCATGGCGACGCGAAGCTCGCGCAACTCGTCCTCATCCTCAACGAGCGCGAGCCGCCGGTGGAGGTCGATCTTGAGGGCTTCGGACTGGATATAGGCGGCCGGGACATAGGCATCGACCTTCGCATCGACGCGGACAGGGCGCGCAACAACTCGGGCCTGGCCCGAGAGCTCGGCCACAGCCTCGTTCAGCATCTCGACGTACAACTCGAACCCGAGCGCGGCGACGTGCCCCGACTGCTCGGCCCCGAGGAGATCACCCGCTCCGCGGATCTCGAGGTCACGCATCGCAATCTTGAAGCCAGCACCAAGCTCGGTGTGGTCGGCGAGCGTCGCAAGTCGCGCGCGCGCCTCCGGCGTCAGCTCTTGGGCATCGGGATAGAGAAGATAGGCGTGAGCCGTGACGTCCGAGCGTCCTACCCGTCCACGGATCTGGTAGAGCTGCGCGAGCCCGAGCGTATCGGCGCGCTCTATGACAAGGGTGTTCGCTTCGGGAATATCGATCCCTGACTCGATGATCGTTGTCGAGACCAGGACATCGGCATCACCCGCAATGAACGCATGCATTCGCTCCTCGAGCTCACGTTCGGACATCTGTCCGTGTGCCACAAGAAAGCGGAGTCCCGGGCAGAGCTGCTGAAGCGCCATTGCGCGCTCGTCGATCGTCTCGACGCGGTTGTGGAGATAGAACGACTGTCCCTCACGCGCATGCTCACGCTCAAGCGCCCCTTTGATCAGCTCGTCGTCGAGCTCACCCACCGTGGTGCGGATCGGGCGGCGACCCTCGGGTGGCGACTCGATGAGCGAGATGTCGCGCAAGCCGGAGAGCGACATGTGGAGCGTCCGCGGAATCGGCGTCGCCGAGAGCGCAAGGACGTCGACCTCGAGCCGGAGCGACCGGAGCAGTTCCTTCTGCTGGACACCAAATCGTTGCTCCTCGTCAACGACGACGAGTCCCAACTCGCGCGGGATGACGTCGCGGGACAGCACGCGGTGGGTGCCGACAAGAACGTCGACCTTGCCTTCGGCGAAGTCGGCCAGCACCTTCTTGATCTCATCCTTCGTCCTGAACCTGGAGACGAGCTCGACGCGAATAGGAAAGTCGCGATACCGCTCGCGGAACGTGTTCCAGTGCTGCTCGGCAAGGATCGTGGTCGGGCAGAGGACCATGACCTGCTTACCGTTGACGGCAACCGCAAATGCGGCGCGGACAGCGACCTCGGTCTTGCCGAAGCCAACGTCGCCGCAGACCAGCCTGTCCATCGGTCGGGTCGACTCGAGGTCACTTTTGACCGCTTCGATCGCCCGTGCTTGGTCGTCGGTCTCGCGGTAGGGAAACGACGATTCGAGTCGCTCGATCCAATCAACGGACAGATCGTATGCGACCCCCTCCGCACGTTGGCGCTGCGCATAGAGCTGAATCAGCTCGCCGGCAAGCTCGCGCACCGCCGCGCGCGCCCGCGTCTTGAGGTTCTGCCAGGCCTTCCCACCGAGCTTCGAAAGGGTTGGGGCTTTGGCGTCTGCGCCGATGTACTTCGAGAGCTTCCCGAGCTGCTCGTGAGGGACGTAGAGCTTGTCCTCGCCCTTGAAGCCGAGCTGGAGATAGTCGCGCGTGACGCCCGCGACCGACTTCGTCTCGAAGCCGAGAAGCTTTCCGACCCCCTGATCCTCGTGAACGACGTGGTCACCGACCCGGAGGTCGGCGAAGCTGGCGAGCGCGCGCCCAAGCCGTGCGTCGGCGCGCGCCGGACGCTTTCGGAAGATCTGGGTCTCGGGAAGGAGAACGAGCCCGAGCTCGCGCCAGACGAAGCCGCGGCGTACCGGTGTAACCGCGAATCGCAAGGCTGGCTCTGAACCTAGAGCGTCACCGGTCTCGAGCGTCTCAGGGTTGACCTTCCGCAGGAGCGCGCCTTGCCGGAGCGCCTCTCCCTTGTGCGAAAACGCAACGACGACACGGTTGCCCGAGCGCACAAATCCGGCGAGCTCATTCTCCGCTTCAGCAAGCCCGCGCGCGGCGATCGCAGGCCGCTGTGCCTCGAACTGGTGAACCTGACTGCGGGGGAACGATTCGAGCTCGGCAGCGCCCGAGAAGTCAACCGGCGCGCGTCCCTCCTCCTCCCACACACGCCGGATGTCGTCGGGCTGCCACACGATGTCGGGTCTTCGCTCGAACGGAAGCGCTGGCGTAGGTGCGCGTTTGGTCAGCCCTTCGTCGCCCACGAAACGATGCTCCACGGCCGGATGGACGAGCGCTGAGGTCACCGTGTGGAGTGCACGCTGTGTGAACGGCGAAAACGCGCGGACCTGCTCGATCTCGTCGCCGAAGAACTCCACCCGAAGCGGCTCGCGCCCGGTCGTCGGGAACACATCGACGATGCCGCCTCGCACAGCGCAATGGCCGCGCTCCTCCACCCTGTCGACCCGGAGATACCCCGCCGCACTCAGCGCAGTGACGAGACCCTCGACCCCAGGTTCAGTCCCGACCTCGATCGCAACCGTCTCTGGTCGGTCACCGAGGTCGGGCAAGCCCTCCGTCAGCGCGACCGCGGATGCGCACACGAGGCCTCCGGCCGCGAGCAGGTCGAGCGCGCGGAACCGCTCACCCACCAGGTGTGGTGGAGGCTCGAGCCCCGACGCCTCACTTACCCCGCGTCCGGGATACAGAGCGACGCACTCGGTCCCCAGGAACCACGCTGCTCCTTCTGCCGCGTCGCGCGCATCGGAGTCCTCGGGCAAGAGGACAAGGAGCCCTTGCGCGAGCTCCGCATAGAGCGCAGCGAGGACGAACGGAAACGCGGCCTCCGAGACGCGAGCGCGTGTGGGATAGGCCTTTGCGTAGGCACGGAACCGCTCGCTGCGCCGGAGCTCATCAAGGAGCGGCGCGAGCGGCGTGACGGATTGGGTGAGCGTCTGATCCATGGGTTGGGACGGTTGATCGTAGACCTGCAGGGGCAACGACCTTGTCCCCAACGTCCCCCAGGGGCACCCCCGGTGCCCCTGGTTCCAGGCTAGCCGCTACTTCGTCACGGCTTTGTGCCAACTCTGCGCCCACTTTGTGTCGGCGAGTTGCGTTCGAGACCGAAGCTGAGCCTCGGCCAACGCGACTCTCGCGCGGGCAGGAGCTCAGTTGAACGAACGCTGCGCTTCCTCGAGGCCGCGCGTCGCAAGGAGCTCTACCGCGTCGGCGGCCTCGCGCACGATCGCCTCAACATTGTCCTCGGCGTCGAAGGCCGACAGTACGTAGTCGGCGACAGGACGCCGGTCGCCACGGACAGGTCGGCCGACGCCAACTCGCAGCCGGAGGAAGTCCTGCGTGCCAAGGTTCTGGGTCAGCGACCGCAGGCCATTGTGGCCGGCAAGCCCACCGCCGAGTCGTGCCTGAAGTCGCGCCGTCGGGAGGTCGACGTCGTCGTGCACGATGAGCAGCTGTTGTGGCTCCAGGGAGTAGAACGCCGCGGCAGACTGGATCGACGATCCCGATTCGTTCATGAACGTCTCGGGCTTGAGGAGCAAGAGCTTCGTCGAATCGAGACGAATGTCGGCGAGCTTGCCTCGGAACTTCGTCTTGAACGAGCCTTCGTGTCGACGGGCGAGCTCATCGACGACCATCCACCCGACGTTGTGGCGATGGGAGGCGTACTCGGCCCCGGGGTTCCCGAGACCTGCGACGAGGAGATCCATGGTCGGACGTGCCTCTCCGCGACGGAGGAGGCGGGCGAGCAAGCGAGCCTCGGTCAGCTCTCGGGTTCGCTGTCGTCCTCGGCGTCCGGCGCCTCAACCTCGGCGCCACCGGCCTCTGCCAACTCTTCGGCAGCGATCTCCTCATCGGAGAGGCCGCGCTGCGCCAGGCAGCTCACAACGAGGGACTGCGGATCGTCGAGGAAGGTCGTCCCTGTGGGAGGCGTGAGATCTGCAAGCCGAATCAGCGCGCCGAGCTCGAGCGTGTCGACGCTCACCTCGATGTGCTCGGGGATCGACGTCGGGAGCGCTTCGATCCGCACCTCGCGCAGCACGGCCTGAACGACTCCGCCCATACGCGCGCCAGGCGACTCGCCTACCAGCACCACCGAGACGGTGGTCTCGATCGGGCGGTCGAGCCGAACCTCGTGGAAGTCGATGTGTGTCACCGTGCCACGGATCGGGTGTCGCTGAAAGTCCTTGACGACGGCATGATGGGCGGTCTCCTGCCCTTCAATCACCACGTTCACGATCGCGTGCATTCCCGAGGGGCCTGTGAGCGCGGTGCGCAGGTCGCGCTCACCGACAACGAACGAGCGGGCCGCGCCCTTGCCATACAACACCCCAGGGATGAGCCCCTCGCGGCGGAGTCGACGGACGTTGCGCGAGCCGAACTGCGTGGTCGCCCGCTCTTTGACTTCGAGGATGACACGATCGGTAGACATCGGCGGCGGATTGTAGCGGTAGGCGCTGCCGGGTCGGCGTAGGATCACAGCATGGTTGGAATGGACGTGGCCAGGTATGACGTCATGACCGAGGACGGCAGAACGCTCGAGGTATGGGCGACTCCCGCGCGGTCGTCGTCGCTGCTCTTGATCCCCGGCACGCCCAGCGCCGGGCTCGCGTACCGCCCCGCGGTCGAGGCCGCGGCGGCCCACGACCTGCAGTTCGTCACGTACTCCCGGCCAGGCTACGCGTCGTCAACCCGGCAACCCGGTCGGTCGGTCGCCGACTGCGCGAACGACGTGCGGGTGATCGCTCGGGCACTGGAGATCCAGCAGCTTTTGGTTGTCGGTTGGTCGGGCGGCGGACCGCACGCACTTGCGTGCGCAGCGCTCCTGGAAGAGCTCGTCGCGTCGGCGGCGACGCTCGCAGGGGTGGCACCCTGGGGAGCCGACGGGCTCGACTGGTTGGCCGGGATGGGGCCAGAGAACATCACGGAGTTCGCGGCCGCGCTTGAGGGCGAGGACGCACTTGAGCGCTATCTCACGCCGAAGGCTGACGCGCTGCGGGTTGTGACCGCCGCGGACGTCGCGGACGCCCTGGGAGGTCTTATCACCGATGTCGATCGCGCATCGCTCACGGGGGAGTTCGCGGAATTCTCCGCCACGGTGTTCCAGGAAGCGGTTCGCGAAGGCCCGTGGGGTTGGCTCGACGACGACCTGGCATTCACCCGCGACTGGGGCTTCCGCCTCGACACGATTCGGACGCCGGTGACCGTGTGGCAAGGGGGACAAGACCTGATGGTCCCTCTGGCTCACGGCGCCTGGCTGGCGCGGCATGTGCGTGGGGCGCGGGCAGAGCTTCTACCCGACGAAGGCCATCTTTCCCTTGGCGTCAAGCGCTTCGCGAACATCGTCGCCGATCTCGTGCTTCGAGCGGTCAGGTAGGCAACTCGAACTCAACGGCCGCAGCGGGTGTTCCCGCGAACTCATCTGCAAAGAGCGTAAAGATCACCTCATCGCGTCGCTCCACCGTGCCGGCAAATGGCGCCAGCCGACGCCTGAGGCGGGCCTCCTCGGCGAAGCCGAGCTTGCCGGGGATTCGCAGGCTCGCCTCGTTCTCAGGGTCGATGTGAATCTCGACCCGGTCGACGCCGCACACAGTGAACGCAACGGCGGTGAGCGCGCCCACGGTCTCGGTTGCGTAGCCGCGCCCGACGCGAGAGGCCCTGACCCAGTAGCCGATCTCGAGTGCGCCCTCACCGACGCGGGTGTGGAGCCCGCAGCCACCGATCACCTCGCCGTCCTCGCGCGAGAAGATGCCGTAGACGAAATCGGTACCACTGCGAAAGTCGTCGCGGAACTCGCCCAGCAAAGCGGCCTTCTCCTCAAGCGAGGTCGGCTCGCTCGCAGCCCAGGGCATCCACGGTTGAAGATGATCGAGACTCGAGTCGATCGCGCCTTTGAGCGGCGGCGCGTCGGCTGTGTCCCAGCAGCGGATCACGAGCCGAGGCGTCTGGATCACGGGCGGTGCGGGCATGCTCATCCACGTACCAGCCCAGAGACGCAATGCGGGACGGGTAGCACTGCCGCGAGATTGTCCGGGATCCGGCTAGAAGAGCTGGTTCTCGCCGGCGAAGATCGCGCTCACCGAGTCGTCAGAGAACACGTTGTGGATCGTGTTGGCAAGAATCCGGTCGACAGAGAGCACCTCGATGTTGTCTGGCTTGTCGAGCGGGTTGACCGGCACCGTGTCGGTGACGACGAGTCGATCGATCTCGCTGGCAGCGATTCGCTCAAGCGCGAGGCCGTTGAACAGCCCGTGGGTGGCGAGGGCGTAGACCTTCGTCGCCCCGGCCTCCTTGAGCGCGGCGGCACCAGCGACGAGCGTTCCAGCCGTATCGATGACGTCATCTGTCATCACCGCGATCTTGCCCTCGACATCACCGATCACCGCGCTGACCTTTGCCTCGTTGTGCGCCGGGCGCACCTTGTTGAGAATGACCAGGTCACCACCGATCATCTCGGCGAACTTCCCCGCGAGCTTGGCGCGACCCGTGTCGGGCGAGACCGCGGCGAGACCCTCACCGAGGTTGAGGTCGCGTACGTACTGGGCGAACATCGGCACGGCGGTCATGTGGTCGACGGGGATCGTGAAGAAGCCCTGCACCTGACCTGCGTGGAGATCCATCGTCAAGACGCGGTCGACGCCCGCGGTCTGGAGAACGTCTGCAACGAGCTTTGCCGTGATCGGTTCGCGTGGTCGTGATTTCTTGTCCTGCCTCCCGTAGAAGAACCAGGGGATCACGGCGGTGATCCGCTTCGCGGAGGCGAGCTTGGCCGCGTTGACCATGATCAACAGCTCCCAGAGGTGCTGATCGACGTTGGGGACGCAGGTCTGGACGATGAACACGTCAGCGCCGCGGATCGAGTCTTCGTAGCGGCAATACGTTTCGCCATTTGCAAACGTCTTGAGGGTGACGTTGCCGAGCTCGCAGCCGAGTTGCTCGGCAATCCGCGTCGCGAGCACGGGATGGGAACGGCCCGATACGAGCGTGAGTCGCTTCTCAGGAGTCATTCCGATGACACCGGGAGTCGCCACTAACGGTGCTGAGGGTGGCGTGTGGTGCCCCAGCCCCGGGAGCGTCTGATCAACCATCGCGCTTCCCACCCTTGCCCTCCTTCACCGTTTGACGTGGCGCAAATCCAACCAACGCACCAGCTGGGACATCTTCGGTGACAACCGAGCCTGCGGCCGTCCACACGTCGTCGCCCAGCTCGACCGGAGCGACGAGCATCGTGTCGACGGCTATCCGCGCGTTGCGACCGATCTTCGTGCGGCCCTTGGGTTGCCCCTCTTGATGCGGGAAGTTCGCCGTGATCGAGCCCGCTCCGATGTTCGTCTCCTCGCCGATTTCAGCATCGCCGATGTATGAGAGATGGGGAACCTTTGCCCGATCCCCAACGCGCGTATTCTTGAGCTCGACGAACGTGCCTGCCTTGGCGGATGTCCCGAGCACGGTTCGAGGTCGAACGTAACAGAATGGCCCGACGCTCGCAGCTTCGCCGATCTCGGCGTCGATGACCACCGTGTGAGAACCGATTACGGCGTCGCGGGCAATCGTTGTCGTTCCCTGCAGGAGCGTGAACGGGTTCACCGTGACGTCGGCGGCAATAGTGACCCCCGGCTCGATCCAGGTGGAGGAGGGGTCGACGATCGTCACCCCGGCGAGCATGTGCTCACGGTTGATCCGATCGCGCAGTGCAGCACCTGCGGCCGCGAGCTCAACGCGTGTGTTCACCCCCTCGGTTTCAACCGGATCACCTGCGATGTGCACAGCGACCGTATGGCCTTGCTCGACGAGATCGCGAACGGCATCGGTGAGATACAGCTCGCCCTGAGCATTGGCCGGCGTCAGCCGTTCGAGCGCCGGCCACAAAAGCTCGGCGGCGAAGACGTAGATGGATGAGTTCGCCTCATCTATCGCGAGTTGCTCAGGCGTCGCGTCAACCGCCTCGACGATTGCCTCGAGGTTGCCGGCGGCATCGCGGACGATCCTGCCGTAGCTCGAGATGCTTTCGGGGACGAAGGAGAGTACGGTCGCGCCCGCGGCGTTGCTCCGGTGCTCGTCGAGGAGCTCGCGAAGCAGCGCTGTCGTGAGAAGCGGGGTGTCCCCGGACAGGACGAGCACCTCGCCGGCGCCCTCAAGCGCCGATCGGGCGCACCGGACCGCATCACCTGTTCCGCGGGCGTGCTCCTGAATCGCGACGGTGACAGCAGTGAACGCAGCGGCGGTGTCAGGCGAGGCGACGACCACGAGCGGATCGGGTGCCAACGGTCGCGCAGCTTCGATCACCCAGTCGACCATCCGACGACCGAGGATCGGATGGAGGTGCTTCGCGACGTCTGAGCGCATCCGCGTGCCACGACCTCCAGCCATCACCACGGCTGCGAGTTTCGGAGCGTCTGTCACGCTGACCTCGTGCCGGTTAGCGGTGATGGTCGAGTGGGATGCGCTGAAGCACAGCGTGACGATGCGGGAGCTATTGGAGTGACCGAGGACGAAGCAGCATGCCGGCCAGCGCGCCCAGGCGGTACGCGGCTCATTGAGGTAGAGGCTCCAAGTGGCGTCACTGCGGTCAAAATGGCTGGGGCGCCAGGATTCGAACCTGGGATCACGGGACCAAAACCCGTTGCCTTACCGCTTGGCCACGCCCCAGTGAACGGGTCTTGAGTCTACCGGCGATCGCGGCCGGGCATGGTCGGGGGCGACATGGCAGACGCCGCGGACGCAACGGCAAGTCATGCCGCGTCAATCTCGCACCCGGCGGGTCTGCGGGTAGATGGTCTGGCCCCTGGCAAGCATGGCAACGCACTGCTCAACCCGCTTTGCTCGGGTGTCGGCCCGCTTGGCGGAGTGGACTCGGAGGAGGACGGCGTACCGGTTCTGGCTCGTGAGGATCGCGAACATCGTCTGTGCGCGAGGCTCGGCGACCAGAGCTGCGCCAGGTCAGGAGGCACCTCGATCGTCGCCCTGTCCGGCGTATGCGGCCTCCCAGCGACCATCGGCCTTCGCCCGCTCGGCCGCAGCGAGCCCGGCCGGCTGGCATTAGGCCTTCGGCGACCAACCGCTCGACGAGGCCAACGTTACGTTTGGACCACGAGCTGCGGGCTGTCCTTCGGGTGAACCGCCGGCGGTAGGTGGTGTGGTCACGGCGGCGCGCCTGCCCGTCGATCCACCCCTGGGAGAGGGCCTCGTCAAGCGCCTGGTCGTAGTTCAGGCTGGTCCGCGAGGTCGCTCCCTGCTTCGCGAGTACGAGCCAGACTCCGGTTGAATCCTGATGGTGCTCGTTCAGCCACGCCCGCCACGCGCGTGCATCCACGACCAGGAGTTCGGGCAGTTCGGCAGGCATTCGCGTTAGCTTGCCAGAGCTTCGTCGCCGCATTTCACAACCGCGGTCGTGTCACCCAGGTCCGTGCATCGTCAGCCAACGCCTCCGAGGCAGCGATCGCCTGCTCGTCATCGTCAAAGAGCCCGTAGACGGCGGGACCCGCCCCGGTGACGTCTGCGCGGAACGCCCCGAGTTCGAGGAGCCGATCGGCAAGACCCGACCTGGCGAGGTCGTTAGCCGGGAGCGCGGCGAGATCGTAAGAGTCCTTCACGGCGCCGAGCACCCGCAGGAGCTGCTCCCTTCGGACGTCGAACCCAGTCGCACCGCCGCGTTGGTCGAAGCGGCCATAGACGTCTGCGGTCGACGTCTTCTTCTCCCCTGCTCCGAGAACGAGGAGGACGACGTATGACTGCGGCAACGAGAGCGGTACGACCTCCGACCCGTCAGCGGTGCCGAGCTGCGGGCCTGAGGTGAGAAAGAACGGAACGTCTGCCCCAAGCGCCGCGGCGAGCACATGGAGCCGCTCGTCTGAGACCGGCTCGCCGAGAAGCGTGTTGCCAAGACGAAGAGTTGCGGCCGCATCGGAGCTGCCGCCGCCGAGGCCAGCCGCAACGGGGATCCGTTTCTCCAACCGGACAGCGAGAGTCGCGCCCGTCTCGACAAGGAGGAGATTCAAGGCGGCCCCAACGATCGTGTCGCCTTCGAACCCCTCCACCGCAACGGTGTCGGCTCGGCGTACCTCGATCCGGTCGGCCAGGTCAAGCCGCTGCAGCACGGTCACGATCTCGTGCTTGCCGTCGGGCCGAAGCGGGCCGACTACCAGCGCGAGATTGAGCTTTGCCGGTGCGTCGCCGGCAATGACCTCATCAGTCACTCAACGCCTCGGCCAGCGCGACAAATGCCTCCGGTGGCAACCCCTCGGCACGAATGTTCGCCTCGAATCCGAGCCTATCCAGCGCAGCGACGACGCCGTCACGGGTGGCCACACCTGCGAGTGACAGTCCGTTTGCAAGCGTCTTGCGCCGGTGCCTGAACGCCCCTTCCACGACACGTCGGATCTCGGGCCCGGGCGGCGGACCGTCGAGACGACGGAACGCCACCAGGGCCGATTCAACCTTTGGTGGCGGCCAGAAAACCGTCCTGGCAACTGGATGGAAACCTGTCCGCTCGGCGTGGAGCCTGACCATCACGCTCACCGCGCCGTAGGCCTTGGTGGACGGTGAGGCGAAGAAACGATCAGCGACCTCGCGCTGCACCATCACGCACCACTCGCGCAGCGATGGCACTCCGATGAGCGTCTCGACAACGATCGGCGTCGCGACGTTGTACGGGAGGTTCGCGATGAGCTTGGTCGGGGCAGGATCGAGTGCGGTCAAGTCGAGACGTAGCGCGTCGGCGACCACGAGCTGCACATTGACGAGATCCGAGATCGCTGCCTCGAGCTTCGGCGCGAGCGCACGATCGATCTCGATTGCATGAACCATGCTGACCTGTTCGGCCAGGTAGCGGGTGAGGACACCGAGGCCCGGACCGACCTCCAGT
>JANNQQ010000034.1:0-11849 GCA_031400835.1 Actinomycetes bacterium
GCCGCCGCGAACCAGAATCGCCCAGCCACGGCGGTTCCGGACGCGCTCTCCGTACCCTTGGTGACGGCAATTGCGTACGAGTCAGTACCTGAGGGCAGGTTCGTGAAGGTGGTCTGACCACTCGCGTTCGTCGTCTGGGAGATCGGGGCGAACTCGGTCGGTCCGCCAGACACAGTGACAGTGGCGCCCGCGGCGGCCGCGCTGAGTTGGACGACGTTGACCACAAGCGTCCCTGACGGACATGGTTCAAGTGCCACGGCATACGTGGTCGACAACGTCGTCGGATAGTCGTCCGGAACGGTCTTCAGCTCGGCGGCCGAGCAGAGGCTCGACGAGGTGTACCCGCGAACGGTGTAGTCAACGCCCGGGACAACGGGCTGCCCGCCGAAGGTGGTGATTGCGAGCGAGCCACCGGTGACGGTGAACGATTGCGTCGTCGCCGTCAGCGCAGAGGTGACCTTCACTGTGGTAGCACCCGTGTGTACCGGGCCGCCGACCCCATCGGTGACGTTGAGATTGATGGTTGCCGGCTTGTAGATACGAATGGTCGCAGGGACGGTCGACGCAGGAGGGAGCTGCTTGTGCGCGGCAGGCTGCGGAGCGACATCGTCCGCGAGCGTGACGTATCCGCTCTTCGCAACGGAGATGTCGTAGTAGTCCGTGACAGCACCGGTCGACGTCGTGGGAGTCAGAGCGGCAAAGCTCACAAGCCCCGAGGTGTCTGTGGCACCGCTCCGCGGCGCACTCGGCCCACTGGCCAGCGAGACCGCTACCGCATCGACGGCTGTGTTGAGGGCGTAGTCCTTCACGTCCACGTTGAGGATCGCGTTGTTGATGCCTCCGAACGGAGCGCGCTGAATCGGAGCAACGAACGTCAGCTGGGAGGCGAGCACGCGTCCGTCCGAACGAGTGACGGTCACCGTCACTTTCTTGTAGTTCGCCTGGGTCGAATAGCTGGTCGGTCCCGGATCGTCGACATACGTGACGGTCGTTGTCATCGTTGCGCTGACACCCGTCTTAGTGATCGTGAAGGGACTTGGCCGGCAGTGGTCACCTCCGGTCGTGTCACCGATCCTGCCGGTCGGGTTTCCCGAGGGGTAAAGCCCGACATCCTGGTACGCCAACCGTCGGATGCACTCGATCTGCGCGGTCGCTGCCTGCTGACCCATCGTCCGTTCGCGCGAGAGGTCGTGCGCCACGATTGAGGAGCCGAGGACACCGGCGAGGGCCGTTGCAACGCCGATGAAGATGGTGGTGGCGATGATGACCTCGATCAGCGTGAAGCCCTTCTCGCCGCGGACCAACCGATACCGGCGCCGAAGGGACGCTGCGCAACGCATGCTCAAAGGAAGTCCTCTCATGCCACTCCCACGCATATCGGTACATCTGGCTTCCGATTGCGATACCCCGTATGGGGCATTAGGAACTCAAACGGAGGATGATCGGTGGTTCTGGTGCTCAGCCGGTGAGGCCGAGCCACCAGTCGACGATCCGGTCACCGAAAAAGAGCGCGACGACGCCGCCGAAGGCGAGAAACGGTGCGAAGGGAATCGCGATCTTTCTCGCGGCTCGACCATGCCGAATCGCCAGGAAAATAGCCGGAACGGCGCCTGCAAGAAACCCGACGAACAGCCCAACGAAGACGTTCCAGCCGAGCATCGCACCAAGAAGAAGACAGAGCTTGACGTCGCCCATCCCCATCCCACCGGGGTTGATGAGCGCAACCGCGAACATCAGTGCGAAGGCGGCAAGCGCACCGAGCGCCCACTCAGGGCTCGGATCGACGAGCGTGTGGGCTGCAAGCAGCACGGCGGCAGCGGGAAGGACGATGCGATTCGGGACGATGCGATGCTCGAAGTCGATCGCAGCAAGCACTACGAGCACGACGCAGAACGCCGCCGCGAGAAAGGCCTCCCAGGTGAAGCCAAACCGGGCGGCACTCGCCGCTACGAGGAGGGCAGTCGCCAACTCGACGAGCGGATAGCGCAGCGGGATTCTGGCCTCGCAGTCGCGGCATCGTCCCCTGAGCACGAGATACGAAATGAGTGGAATGTTGTCGTAGCCACGGATCTGGGCGTCGCAGCTCATGCACACCGACCGAGACATTCCGATCGACTTGTGGATGGGAACGCGCGAGGCGACCACGTTGAGAAAGCTCCCGATCACCAGACCGGGTGCAAAGGCGAACGCCACCAGCGGGAGTCCCTCATACATCAGCGCGTCCCCGCGAATCGTGGTGTGAGCAACATCACGTCAACGACATCGGCCGCGACCGTGCCGTGCTTTAGAGGCTCGTCGGCACCCTGGCTGTGTCTAGCGTGCCACGTCAGCCGAGTGCGCACGCCAACGCCTTGCGAGATCAGGCCCATCGAGACGCTCCACCGCATCGAGTGCCTTGTACGCGCGGCGCCTCGTGTCGCGCGCCAACGCACCACTCATGAGCCAACGACGCACGAGCCGTGACACGCGCAGCCGCGAGTCGCTGACGTCGGGTGTGCTGCGGGGATCGAGATACAGCTCGATCGCGAGCTTCTTGACGAGCGCCGGGTCGGGCCGTTCGCCGGTTGCCACCTCCAGCCGGTACGCGACGAACGATCCGATGACCTGAACCTCGCGCACACCAACGCGCGTTGCGACCGTCACCGAGACCGCGGACGACGCGACGAGGGCCCAGGGCACCCGGGCGAACTTTGCCGCAGGCCCGAGGACGCGGAGCGCAGGCGTCGCGAGCCCGACGAAGCGCTGAACGTGGTCTGCGAGTCCTTCAAGATCGTCGTCACCCGTGAGAATCCCCTTCCCCTCGGCGGCCGAGGTCACCCGCATCTCGGAGAGAAGGACACGGTCAAGCGCGGTATCGACAAGCGAGCCCGCCGCGTCTACGAGCGCTTCGGGAAGCGAGAGAACCGTTTCGCGGACCGTCGGCATAGCCAAAGCATGCCGGTTCCGCCTCAGCGGCGGGGTGATGGGTGCCGGACACGGCCCGGCACCCATCACGAAGCGGCAGCTACTTCGGACGGACGGCGTGCCAGCCGTCAACGCCGTCACACTTGACGATGCTGGCCTTGTCGCCCTTGTACGTGTAGGCAGGAAGACCGTTCACGGTCAACTGGAGCTTCGTACCGCGCTTGATCGTCCCGAAGGTCGCCATGACGCCCTTGACGTGCTTCACGACGGGGCCTTTCACATACACGGGCGGCCACGCCACCAGGCACTCTCCGAAACACTTGAGCTTGCCCTTGGCCTTCTTCTCGACATCCCAGTAGTAGAGCCCGAGCTTGCTGGGGGTTGCGATGACCTTGCCGATGTTCGACTTCGCCTCGATCGCCGGGTGCATCCCGTCGACGGTGACCGCGAGTGCGGCAGCAGGGATAGCGGCGGCAACGACCAGCGCGAGGATGGCGAACCGGATCTTGGACGAGCGCATTGACGAGTCTCCTGTTTGGGGTCAGTTGGGCGGAACTCGTCGAGCATGCCCGCGCTTTCACCAACTAACGGCGGATGTCACTGCTTCGTAAGGGAAGCTTCAGCGCAGCGCAAGCCTAAGCCTGCGGCTACAGGTCGAGGCTGAGCGTGAGCGCCTCGTCCACCGCACGAAACTCCTCAAGACCGAGGTAACCCGCTGAGGGCCCCAGGCGGGCGGGATCCACAACTGTCGTCTGCTCAACGAGAACGCGGGTCTGGCGACCTTCAACCGCAATCGACGGGCGGAAACTGGTGGGACGGGCGCTCGTCGAGGTCGGCGCAACGCTGAACCACACCTACAACATGGCTTCGGCGCTGCCGACATGCCCGCCAACGGTCCGCGCTGCCCGTCGGGATGGCCTAGGAGCCGAGTCGCCCGTCAGGTCGCCTTATATCGACCGGTAGGTGACGGTCTCTCGTCGGCCCCCATCGCTTGAGCGGACGATCGCGTCGCACACCTCGGCGGCGCGGTAGCCGTCCTCGAACGTCGCCCCGTGCGGCGCGACGTCGGTGTTGTTGGCAATCGCGGCGAGCAGGTGGTGGATCTCGTGAACGAAGGTTTCGCCCCACCCGATGATGTGACCTGGAGGCCACCAGAGATCCCAGAAGGGATGGTCGGCCTCGGAGACGAGAACCGTCTTGAAGCCGCGGGCCTTGTCGCCGTCAGCGCGGAAGACCTGGAGCTCATTCAGTCGCTCCATGTCGAATGCGAGTGAGCCTTTCGAACCGTTGATCTCCCATTGGAAGGCGTTCCGCCGACCAAGCGCGAGCCGGGTCGCCTCAAGGGTGCCAACGGCGCCATTCTCAAACTCGACCGCAGCTTCGAGCGCATCGTCGACCTGGCGTCCGGGGATAAAGGTCTTGACGAGCGCAGACACCGTTGAGACCTCGCCAACGAGGTAGCGAGCGAGATCGATCACGTGCGTCCCCAGATCACCGATCGCGCCGGAGCCAGCCTCGTCCGCTTGGAAGCGCCAGGTGTCGAGCGTCGGATCGTCGCCCCAGTCCTGCAGGTAGCGACCTCTGAAATGACGGATCTCGCCGAGTTCCCCCGCCTGAATCATCTCGCGTGCGAGTCGCACCGCCGGCACAAACCGGTAGTTGAACGCGCACAGGTGCTTGACGCCGGTCGCTGCGACGCGCTGCCAGATGTCGAAGCTCTCAGCTGCATCTCGACCGAGCGGCTTCTCACAGAGCACGTGCTTGCCCGCCTCCGCAGCGGCGATCGTTGGCTCGGCGTGCAGCGAGTTCGGGCCTCCGTTGTCGAACAGGCCGATAGACGGATCAGCGACGATGTCGCGCCAGTCGGTCGTCCAACGCTCGTACCCATACCGTCGCGCCGCATCCGCGACCGCGGACTCGTTCCGACCCGAAATCGCAACGAGGCGTGGCTGCAGCGGCGGCGGCCAGGCCATGTAGCCAACTTTCCGAAACGCGTTCGAGTGGGCCTTCCCCATGAACGCGTAGCCGAGCATCCCAATGCCGATCTCTGCGATCTCACCGACCTCCTGCACCTCAGGAGTGGCGCCTATTCCTGTTGTGTCGCTCATGTATCGCTCCGTTGCATCGCTTGGTCAAAAGCAACCGCCGAGGGGCGGAAGTCTGTACGGCGGACGAACGCGAGCGCATCCTGCGCCCCCCACTCCCGATCCATTCCCGAGTCTTCCCACTCGATCGAGAGCGGTCCCTCGTACCCGATCCGATTGAGCGAGCGGACGAGCTCCTCGAAGTCGACGTCACCGTGGCCCGGTGACACGAAGTCCCAGCCGCGCTCGACCTCACCGAAACTGAGGTGCGACGCCCAGAGTGATCGACGTCCGTCAAGCCTCCGCTTTGCGTCCTTGACGTGCACGTGGTAGATCCGATCGGCGAACTCCACCACGAATGCCGCGGAGTCGAGGAACTGGTACGCGAGATGGCTCGGATCGAAGTTGATCCCAAAACCCTCGCGGTTCCCGATCGCATCGAGAGTCTTGCGGGTGGTGACGAAGTCGTAGGCGACCTCGGTGGGATGAACCTCGAGACCAAAGCGCACACCCTCCGCGTCGAACACGTCGATGATCGGCCCCCAACGCTCGGCGAAGTCCTGGTAGCCCCGCTCGATCGAGGCAAAATCATTCGGCGGGAACGAGTAGACGAGGTGCCAGATCGATGAGCCGGTGAACCCATTTACCTGCGTGACGCCGAATTGCGCAGCAGCCCGCGCGGTGTCCTTCATCCGCTCGGCGGCCCGCTGGCGCACACCTTCAGGATCGCCGTCGCCCCAGATCTCAGGCGGGAGAATCCCCTGGTGACGTGCATCGATGAGGTCGCACACCGCCTGACCGACGAGGTGAGCGCCGAGAGCCCAGCAGCCGAGACTGTGCTGCTCCAGCAATGCACGATGGCTCTTTGCGTACCCCGAATCGGCGAGCGCCTTGTCGACCTCGAAGTGGTCGCCCCAGCATGCGAGCTCGAGGCCGTCGAAACCCCACTCGGCTGCCTTCGCGGCGAGCTCGGCCAGCGGGAGATCGGCCCACTGCCCTGTGAAAAGCGTCACCTTCCGCGCCAAGAGTCCTCCTCCGCCGTCGTCGCCGTCGGCACTGTTATACCCACGCGCGGGAACGTGTCGAACCCCTCTCTCTGCATTGCGACAATAACTGCGGTCATTCCGCAGCGCGAACCAGCGCGTGTCACGATTCGAACCTGCCCCCGGCCTGCAAGACTCGCCGAAAACAAGGAGAGGTCGAATGACTCTGGTCTGGTTCTTTGTCTGGTTCGTCTGGAATGCGGTCGGTGACCACGAACCACTGGTCGCGAGCCCTGTCAACGTCTGGCTTGGGACGCTGATCTTTGCAATCGCACTGGATCTCAGCGGGCACCACGCTGCCGGGAAGCGACGGCGCTAGCCGTTTGGCTAGGGCCGCAGCGAGAGGTCGTCGACGAAGGCCTTCGCGCCATACGAGAGTGAAACCGCCACCTCGAGGCTGAGCGCCGTGCCGCCGGTGGCGGGGGCGCTCGTGACCGTGACAAGCTGCCAACCGCCGCTTCCTGTCGCGGTCACCAGGCGGGAGCGCAGTGTGGTGGCGCCGCTGAGCTCACGGAGGCGCAGCTTCACGGTGCGCCCCCCTGGGGCGAAGACCCACGCAGAGGCCGTATAGAGGTGACCGCCCACCGTGGCCGAGACCGTGTTGGGGGTGTCATCGAGAATGGCGTCGCCTGTCCATCGCGTGCGTCCGAGCTGCGCCGAGCACACCCCGCCGTGGCGTAGCGCGCACGAGCGAGCGAGCGTCGTTCGTGCGTTTCCAGCCCTCCAGCCTGTGAGCCCAGTCTCGAAGCCGCGGTTCGCGACCAGCTCGACCGGTGCCGGTGGTGGAGGCGGTGGTGGAGGCGGAGGCGGAGGCGGAGGCGGAGAGGTGGCGCCCGTGACGGCGTACGAGGTGTTCGACAGCTTCAGGCCCGACACGTCGACGGCCTCGAATGCCGATCCGGGAACACCCTTCAGCTTGTTCAGATCGTCGTTGTTCCACGAAGAATCCGGCGAGCCGCTCATGAAGAGCGCCGATCCATTATCTGCAAGCACCATGCCGTGTTTCTTGAGAGCGCGGAGGATCACCTGGTTCTGAGTCGAGAAGCGGCTGATGTCGTAGCCCGCCTTGAGCCGCAGCCACGCCCCCATGGGAGGATCGGCAGAGCCACCGGAGCCCGCCTTGTGGCTCGCCGGCCAGACGTACGCGTTTGTCGTCCGCGGTGCCGTGAAGCGGATCACGTGGTCGATCTCGCCTGCGGCGACCTCGTCGTAACGAACAAGACCCGGGAGGATCGGGAGCCCAGCGGCGTCGCCCGACGTCCAGCCGAGCGGTCGCATCGCGTTCGAACGCAGATCCCACGTGGCACCCGAGCCGGCCGTCCACGACGAGCCGCCGTTCTGCGGATAGGCGGCGTACAGCTCCCACAGGCGGCAGCCGTCACGGTCGACGATGAGAACGTGCCGATCACCGCTCGAGCTTGGCCCACCTTCGATCGGTGCGTCCGACGCAACGGGGTATGGGCCAGGATCACTCTCGCCCGCGTAGCCAAACGAGACCGGCACGCGCGGTTGCGTACCGGGGACGGTGGTCGAGGGAATCCCGATCGGCCCGCCGTCCCACAACCCGGAGCCGAAATCCGCCTTGAGCCCGGCGCTAGCGCCGATGCTCGAGACCCAGGTCGCTGATTGCGCGTGGATGGGCAACCCCGAGACATCCGCATGCCAAAAGGAGTCGCTCGGCGTCATCGGGCAGGCTGGCGCACCAGGGACGGCGCTACCGTGTGCAACAGCAGCTGCAACCAGTCCTGCTAGCGCGAACGACAGGGCACCGATGATTCGTGGCGGTCGGCTCACCGCACCATCCTCTAGGCAGCCCCGAGTCCTGTCATCGCTCGTTCGAGGGTGCGTACACGAACTTCACTCGATCTGATGACCGCGCGGTTCCCGACTCAAGCGCGCTCGTCGAGGGAGCGCAATCGACTAACCGGGGGAAATCTCTACGGATACGGGCTCCAGCGAATTGACGCCGCGCCAGCAACGGCCGCGAGGAGAGCACCGAACGCAGCGAGGATCCACGTGACCTCGGCGAGCTCCTTCTGCGTCGCGACGTCCTTGGGTAGGTCGGAGAACACTTCCCTCAACTGATCGGCATCCTCGGCGCCGTGATAGGTGCCGCCGGTCTGCTCGGCGACCGCCTGGAGGGTGGGCACGTCTGCGACCAGAGCCCTCCTGAAACCCCCTGACCCACCACCGAAGCCACCACCGAAGCCGCTTCCGCCGCCGAACCCGCTGGGATCGAACACCTCCCCGCCAAGCTGGTCTCGGGTGCACGAAGGTGGCGAAGGATTGGTCGTCCCGAAGCCGATGGGGAAGACACGGACGCGCCGCTCGACCGCATAGGGCACCGCGTCTAGCGGCTCAATTCCTCTGTTGTTCGCGCCGTCGGTCAGCAGCACGATGATGTCCGGCACGTAACCGTTGGCACCGGGCTCCATTGCGATCGCGGGATCGGTCTCGGGAGCGTTGCCGACCGGGAGTACGCTCGGGTTCGCCTCCGCGATCGCATCGAGCCCCTTCAGCATGGCCGATCCGATGGCGGTGCCGCGCCCCGTCGTCAGGGCGTCGATCGCAGCAACAAGCGAGTCGTGATCGGTGGTTGGTGGAACGGTCAGCTCGGCGAATCCCGAGAAGACGACCAAGCCCATCCGAACGTCGTTCGGCTGGTTCTCGACGAACGCGCGGGCCGCCTCCTGTGCGACCACCAACCGGTTGGGCTCGATGTCGGTCGAGCACATTGACCGCGAGACATCGAGCGCGAGGATGATTGACGTGCGCGCGTACGGGACGTTCCGCTCCATATGCGGGCGACCGGCGGCCAGCGCGAGAGCGACGAGGCTCGCGAGCAGCAAGACGATCGGAAGGTGCCGCTGCCACCGCTTTCGCTTCGGCAGCACGGAACGCAGCAGCGCGACGCTCGAGTAGCGAACCGCCTGCTTTCGCCTGCGGCGCAACATCCACCAGTACGCCCCGAGAAGCGCAGGGACAACCGCCAGAGACAACAAGGCGAGCGGCCACGCGAATGACACTCAGATCACCCGTCCGAACCAGGCGATCGAACAGAACGAGCCTATGACGAGGAGGAGCCCGCCGGCGGCTGCGAAGAGCGCCGTCACCTCCCGAGGTTTCTCGACGCGCTTGAACTCGAGGTCGATCGACTCGTAGATCCCCGTGAGCGCCGCGGTGTCCCCCGCCTGGTCGTACGTTCCGTCGGTCACCTCGGCGATCTTCGTCAACAGGTCTTCGTCGAGCGCCGTCGCGACGCTGAAGCCGTCGACCTGAACGACCGTCCCTTCCTTCGTACCGACTCCGATGGTGTGAATGCGAACGCCGGCGGATGAGGCGACCTCGGCGAGTTTCAACGGGTCGGGGCGTGATGTGTTCTCCCCGTCGGAGAGCAACACGATGGCGGCTGAGCCGAAGAAGCCGATGTTCACGGCACCGGCGTCGCTTTCGAGCGCGGACTCGTCGATCGTCAACGGCTTCCCTGCGATCGCGGTCAGCGATGTGAAGACACCCTGGCCGAGGGAGGTTCCGCCGCCTACCGAGAGGCGCTTGATCGCCGCGATCGCCTCCGCCTTCACGTTGGTCGGCCTGAGCGCGGTGACGGCGCTGTCGCCGAATGCCACCACACCGATCTGGATCGAGCTCGATTGTCGCTCGACAAATGCGGTAGCCGCGGCCTTCGCTGCCTCGATCCGGGTGGGCTCGAGATCATCGGCACGCATGCTGTTCGAGACGTCGAAGGCGAGGATCACCGTCCCTTCTCGCTGCGGCAAAGCGAAGCTGACTGTCGGGCGCGCTAGCGCGAAGCAGACGAGCCCAAGTGCGGTCGCGAACAGCGCGAAGGGGATGTGGCGGCGCCAGCGGACGCGCCTCGCTGCCGCGGTTTGCACGAGCCCTTCGGACGCGAGCCGAGCGGCCCGCCCGGCGCGGAGTCGGAGCGTCCAGACGTACGCGAGCATCAGGCCCGGGATGCACGCGAGGCACAGGAGCATCCAGGGAGACCCAAGCGACATCAGCGCCGCCGCCGCCGCTTGCGCGACTCGACTATCCGAGTGAGCGTGTGGACGAGGTCGTCCGTAGTCGAGACCTCACAGATGTCAACGCCCGCGCGGAGCGTCATCTCACGCAGCTCGGCTTCGCGATGCTCGCCGGCCGCCCGAAGGCGATGACGAAACTCCGCGTCGCTTGAGTCCACGACGAGCTGCTCGCCGGTCTCTGCATCCTCGACCACGATCACGCCAGCGTCAGGGAGCTCGTACTCGCGGGGATCGAGGAGGCGGATGGCGACGACCTCATGGCGCTCGGACAGTTGCAGCAAAGGACGCTCCCACCCGGGCGCCGTGATGAAGTCTGAGATGAGGACGACAAGTGAGCGTCTACGGATCGCTTTGTGCGCGGTCTCAAGGAGCCCGGTCAGATCGGTGATCGCCCCGTTCGACCGGGTCGGCCGCAACAGGCTCCGGGCGAGGGTGAGCACCTGGTTCCGACTCCCACGTGGCGGGAGCGTCTCCTCGATCTCGTTGTCGAAGAGGATCGCCCCCACACGGTTGCCACCGCGGGTGAACAGCCGGGCGAAGGTCGTCGCGAGCTCGCACAGGACGAGCTCCTTCGTCCGTTCGATCGGGCCGAACCCCATGGACGGCGACCTGTCGAGGAGGAGCCACGCAGTCAGCTCACGCTCCTCGGCGTACTGCCGAACGAACGGCGCATCCATCCGCGCGGTGACGTTCCAATCGATGTGACGGACGTCGTCACCCGGCTCGTACTCACGGAGATCGAGAAAGTCCGTGCCGACCCCGCGGAACGCTGTGCGGTAGCTCCCCTGGAGCAGGCCGTCGAGGCGGCGGATCACCTGCCATTCGAGGCGGTGGAGGAGTTGCTCGGACGCCGAGCTGCCAACGGTGTGGACGGTTTCCATGCGACGCTCCGGGTCAGACGCCGCCGCGGGTCATGCGCTCCCTGAGCGCGAGCTCGGGAACCGGGACAGCCACAAGGATGCGGTCGATGATGTCATCCGCGTTGACGCCATCCGCAAGGGCCTCGTACGAGAGCATGAGGCGGTGGCGTAGGACGTCGTGGGCGATCTCCTGGATGTCCTGGGGCAGCGCATACTCGCGCCCTCGCACGAGCGCGAGGGCACGGCAGGCGAGGATCATGTTGATCGACGCACGGGGACTCGCGCCGAAAGTGATGAAACGTGCAAGCTCCCCGAGCCCCACGTCCGCAACGCTGCGCGTCGCATTGGTGAGTTTCACCGCGTACTCGATGAGCGCGGGGTCGACGAACACCTCGTCGGCCGCGCGCTGCAGCCCGATGAGGTGCTCGGCGTCGAGTGCGCGCCCTGCTGGCGCATGTGCAGCGGTCATGCGCTCGACGATCACGAACTCCTCCGTGGGCGTCGGATAGTCGATCAGCACCTTGAGCATGAACCGGTCGATCTGGGCCTCCGGCAGCGGATAGGTGCCTTCAGACTCGATCGGGTTCTGCGTCGCCATGACGAGGAACGGATCGGGAAGGCGGTGGGTCTCACGGCCGATCGTGACCTGTCGCTCCTGCATCGCCTCGAGCAACGCGCTTTGCACCTTTGCGGGGGCACGGTTGATCTCGTCGGCGAGGACGAGGTTCGCGAACACCGGCCCAAGCGAGACCTGGAACTCCCCGAGCTTCTGGTTGAAGATCCGTGTCCCGACGATGTCCGCGGGGACGAGATCCGGCGTGAACTGGATGCGCTGGAACTCCCCGCCGATCACCTGGGCGAGCGTCCGCACCGCCATCGTCTTGGCGAGCCCAGGAACGCCCTCGACGAGGAGATGGC
>JANNQQ010000035.1:0-13398 GCA_031400835.1 Actinomycetes bacterium
CCGACCGCAGGCCCAGACGGCATGTCGTTCATCGTGATCGGCGGGGTCAGCGGCGGCGTCTATGAGCCCTGGATACCACCCGCGGAATGATTATCCGCCTTCTGTTCTGGCGGCTTGGCGAATCGGACGCATCCTTCGAACAGGTTTCCAATCTGCTCGGACAACTCGACCCACTCGACAAGCCTTCGACGTGGCTGTGGAACGACTCGACAGAGCGGTTCGGTGCGCTTCTCGTCACCGAGGACGAGCTAACCCCACCGCAGCTCGACCAGATCAGCGGATTGATCGGCCGCGAGCCAGACCTCTACGAGGAGTTCGATGCCCTGGGTGAGGTGTGATGCAGACGGTGCTCTGTTTCACGTCGACGGGCTAGCGTCGTCGCCGTGATCTGCGCATGAGAGCTCGTCGGTGGAGCAGGACGCTCATCTTGCTGGGGATCGTTCTCGAGTTACCTGTCATCGCCCGCGGCATCGGGGCGATCACCGCAACTCCCAAGGTCGAAGACGTTACGATCGACGGCGTTCACGTGGAGATTTCACGACCTGGCGGTACAGGGCCGTGGCCTGGATTCGTCTTCATCACCGGGGCGCACCCTGACCGCCGCCGCGAGCCAGTCGTTCAACGCGTCGCCCGCGGACTTGCCCGTGCCGGCTTCGTTGTCGCCGTTCCGGACCTTCCTGGACTTGGCGAGGGTGAAGTAACCCGTCACACGTTCGAGTCGGCGCGGAAAGTGACCCACGCGATCAGCGAGCTTCCCGATGTGCGGGGTGGCAGAATCGCACTCGCTGGCGCTTCGACGGGAGCCGGAATCTCTCTCGTGACGGCCGCAGATCCCGCGCTGGCAAGCCGCGTCTCCGTTGTTTGCTCCATCGTCCCGTACGCCGACATCCAGGAGATCGTCCGACTCGCGACAACCGATTCGTATTCAACCGATGGCGGCTCCGCGCATCCCGTAACGAGCCTGCTGCGACGCACGGTCGGCCGTTCACTCGTCTCGGCTCTACCCGAAGGAGTCGACCGCGACCGACTCATTGTCCCGCTCCGGGCAGTTGCCGACGACGACATCGATCCATTGCGTCACCTCCGCGGAGTACCCGTCACCACGCATGAGGCGCGAGCGGTGGTCGACCTTCTCCTCAATCGCGACGCCACTCGGTTCGCGGCGCTGTACGAGCGTTTACCGAGCATCGTGATCGACGATCTCGAAGCGCTATCGCCGATCAGGATTGCCGCAAGCGTGCGTGCACCGGTAGAGACAATTGTGCCACCGAGCGACCCCTACTTCCCGATCCAGGAAGCAATTGCACTGAGCGGCCAGCATCCCCGAGGCCGAATCACAGTGACGGGCGTTCTCGATCACACCCGACCCTCTATCACCGCTCAGAAGGTAACCGACATCGTCGTCTTTCTGCGGTGGACGGCGCGCTGTCTTGGGACGGCTGCATCGTAAACAGCAAAGCTCCGCTCGCAACTCGGGGCACCGTTCCGATCACGCGACTCCAAGCTCGTCGGCGAACAGAGTGCGGTAGTGGCGGTACCAGTCACTCTGAAACCGCTCCTCGGGGTCGTAGCGAAGCTTGTGACGGAGAAAGTCGACGAACTGCGGGTAGCACCGTTCGACCTGCTCGCGTGTCGCGTATCGATGGTAGGTCAGGAAGTACGACCCACCACGGTCGCTGGCATGGTCGATCAATCGTCTAAATGCGGCCTCGGCGTGCTCGCGACCTGTCGGCGTGTGGTCAACGTGGAGGTTGAAGATGACGCACGCCCAGCGATCAGATGCCCAGGGCAGGAATGAGTCGGTGTCTCGCTCGATCAAGCGAATCGTCCCGTAGATGACATTGACGTTCATACGACGGAAGTTGTCCGCCACCGCCCCCATCAGATCCGCGAGTCGATCACGGGGGACGTAGATCTCGCTGATCATCTCGCTCGAGGTATGGGCAAGCCCAAGGTGGCGATCGAGCGCGTGGTGATAGCCATCCTCGTAGTCGGCGAACTGATGCGCGTCGGAGTAGTAGAGCTGGCCTGAGGTCGCGAGATAGTGCTGAGCGTAGAGATCGAAGGCGCGACCCTTGTCGGTATGCGCAAGCGCAATCAGCTTCGTCCAATCCTCGCGCGAGAGCACACGCTGCGCCATTGGCAAGGCACCGGTGTGATTCGAGGGGCGGTAGCACGAGAACACCCCACGACGAAGGAACGAGTCCGACTGTGCGTCGGTCGCAAACTGGAAATCGCCGAACAGGAATCCAGCGCCGATCCTCTGGTCGAAACCGGCTACGAGCTCATCGATATCGCGAACCTCGACCACGCGCTCCAGCACGATGCGGCGAGCCAGGCGCACCGTTACCGAGGCGATGCAGCCGAACAACCCGTAGCCACCCGCGACAAGACCAAACAGCTCCGGATACTCGGATCGGCTGCACGCCAACAGCTCGCCATTCGCATCGACAAGGGTGAACGATTCGACATCCGACACGAACGGCGCAAGCACGAGACCGCGCCCGTGGGCATTTGCCGAAAGCGCGCCTCCAATCGAGAGTCGGTCGGCTCCGGTCTGCTTTTGCCGGAATCCCCAGCCCGGGTCAACCTCATGACGGTTGAGGTACTCGGCGAGCCCCGGCCACTGGAGCCCTGCCCCCACTTCAATCAAGCCGCTCTCGACGTCGAAAGAGTGCACTCCGTCGAGTGGGCGTGTGTCCAGAAGCACACCCCCGGCACAGAACTGCTGACCTCCCATCGCATGGCGCCCGCCGGCGATCGCGATCGGTACCCCACCACCTTTGGCTCCGGCGACGGCAGCGCGGATCTCCTCAACCGTCGTAACCGGGACAATCTCGAGCACCTCTGTCTGATTCAGCTCCGAATGGATGTCGTTGACGAGCATCGGCGCTCCTGGCGTCGCACGAGGGAATCCCGCAGTCGTCCGGAGTCTTGCAGCACTCCCGGCCTGCGCATGTCAAGACCGGCGCGTATCCGCCGATACATCAATGATGAGCACGCGTAGAGGTGTTGGGAAATCCGCGCCCGTCAGTCTTGGGCTTGGCGCCGTCCTCGTAGTGGCCCCCGCCGTCGTGGTCGCGTTCCAGCGGGCCCGGGCCTGGAAGCGCTCCGTCGATGAGCGACTGGCGTCGGCTGACGCGATGCTCCGGATCGTGTCGACCATCGATGACTACCTCTACACAAACGAGCACTGCGCAGATGGCACACGGCGGTCCATCTTCTCAGGGCCGAATCGTGAGAAGCTCATGGGCGGCCCAATCCCCACCGGCGCAGACGCCGCGAACGAGTGGGAACGGATGATCCATCCGGATGACCTCGGTGAGCACCTCGCTCACCGTGAGCGGCTACGAGCGGGCGCGTCTAGCGAGGTGCGCTACCGGCTTGTCGGCTATGACGGTGACACTCGTTGGATCCGCGCCAAGACGAAGCCAAGCCACGCAGATGGGCGCGTGTTCGTCGACGGCATCGTGTCGGACGTGACCGTAGAGGTCGCGAAGGAGCACGAGCTGGCAACTGCGCAGGAGGCCCTACGCGTCCTCGCCGAGGAGAATGCCCATCAGGCGGTCCACGATGCCTTGACAGGGCTCGGCAACCGACGCAAGCTTGCCGACGATCTTGAACGACGGCTTGTCGACAAGGAGCGAAGCATTCTTGTCCTCTTCGATCTCAACGGCTTCAAGCAGTACAACGATGCGTTCGGGCATCCCGCAGGTGATGCCCTGCTCCAGCGTCTCGCGACGAAGCTGGATGCGGCGATGTCGGATGACGCAGCCGCATACCGGCTCGGGGGTGACGAGTTCTGCGTCCTCCGCACGCTCGAGGCAGACGTCGACATCGAGGCCTGGCTCGCGCTGATGACAGCGTGTCTCAGCGAGACCGGCGAGGGCTTCGATGTAACGACTGCGCTCGGTGCCGTGTTCCTTCCGGACGAGGCGGCGACGTCCTCTGCCTCGCTCCAGATCGCCGATCAGCGCCTCTATGCGGAGAAGCGGAGCCGATCCGCACTCCGGGGCCGCCCGCAGGAGCTTCTCCTCCAGGCGCTCTACGAGCGAGAGCCCGAACTTCATGCGCACACGAAGGAGGTTGCTGAGCTGACGGTCGCGATCGCGGTCGAGCTCGGCCTCGACTCGGTGACGATGGAGCGGGCCGAGCAAGCGGCCTTCATGCACGACGTCGGCAAGATCGCAATTCCTGACGCTGTGCTGCAGAAGCCAGGGCCACTCGATGACCACGAGTGGGAGCTGATTCGTCAGCACACGTTGATCGGGGAGCGCATCCTCGCGGCGGCCCCAGCTCTCGCGTCTGTCGCCCCGATCATTCGCTCGACCCATGAGCGGTGGGACGGCGCGGGGTATCCGGACGGGCTGAGCGGCGAGGCAATCCCTGTGGAGGCCCGAATCGTCTCCGTCTGCGACGCATACTCGGCGATGATCCGCGGTCGCCCCTACGGCGCGCCTCGGACGGAAGAAGAGGCTCTCGCCGAGGTTCTCCGCTGCGCGAGCTCACAGTTCGACCCGGCGGTGGTAACCGCACTCCGAGCGGTTCTGGCGAGCGCAGTCGACGCGGCGATCGATCTCTAGCGTCGCCCGAGGTTCCTCACGATGAAGCCGAGGTTGGCCGGACGCTCGGCTAGGCGTCGCATGAGATAGGGGTACCACTCAGGTCCGAACGGCGTGGCGACGAGGACATTGAACCCGCGTCGGACAAGATCGAGCTGCAGCGCTGGGCGCACACCGTAGAGCATCTGAAACTCAAACCTGTCACGGCCGAATCCTTCCTGCTCGGCGAACGCGATCACCTGCTCGATGAGACCCTCATCCTGCGTCGCGACCGCCGCATACGCTCCCCCGCGAAGGGCCGACTCGACAAGACGGAGATACGCGGCGTCGACATCCGCCTTAACGGGGTATGCGAGGTCGGGAGGTTCGAGGTACGCGCCCTTCACGAACCGGAGGTTGGGCCGGAACGGAAGCAGGTCAGCAAGATCGGCCTCGGAGCGGTACAGATACGCCTGGAGCACAGTGCCGACACCCTCGTGCCCATTCTCGCGCAGTCGGCTGAAGATCCTGAGGGTTGCCTCGAGCACGCTCGACTGCTCCATATCGATACGGATGAAGATCCCGAGTCGTTCGGCGGTGTCGACGACTCTCTCGAGGTTGGTGTACGCGAGCTCCTCATCGAGCAAGAGCCCGAGATGCGTGAGCTTGAGCGCAACGTTGACGGGTATCTGCTCGGCATGAAGTCGTTCGAGGATGTGCTCGTACTCGGTCGCGACGGCGCCGGCCTCATCGCTGTCATTGACACTCTCACCGAGGAGGGTGGTGTTCGCGCGTAGCCCCTGGTCGGTGAGGCGACGGAGCACGATCACACATTCGTCGAGTGTGACCCCCGCGACGAACCGCGCCGCGCCGAGCCGCATCCCATGGCGTCCCATGAATGAGCGAACGCGACGGCTGTCCGCAGCGTGGAGAATGCCCGACCGGAGCACGCCGTTCGCTCGGGATGAGAGGCTCAGTCTCGCCTGCTTCCAAGCTCGTCGTCTAGCCACGTTTCGAGCTCCGCAACCTCGCTTTCGTCCAGATCGCGGAGCGGCGCTCGCACGTCTGGCCTGATCGCGACTCCCTTCCATGCGAGTGCACGCTTTGCCGCCGCGTGACGCGGAAACCGCTCGAGCTGGGCACGAAGCGCGCCGAGCATGGCAGCTCCTGAGGCGGAGGGGTGACGGACAACGGTTGCTACCTCCTCCGGAAAGACTGCTGCCAGCGCAGAGACCGCACCGACCGCGCCAGCCTCTCGGCCGCGATGGATGAGTCGCTCCGGACCGACGAAAACGTCAAGGCCTTCCAGGAGGTACGGCTCGAACGCCTCCCAGGGCGCATCCGAAACCTTCAATCCCGCAAAGTTTGGCGCATCGTCGCGGAGGCGCTTGAGCATCTCGAGATCGAACGGATACCCCGCGGTCGCTGCGAACTCGTAGACGTAGAACGGGAGCGGAGCGCAGGCCGCCGCCGCGGCGACGAGATGGCGGCGCTGCGCCTCGGCGTCGAGTGAGAAGTACGGCGGCCCGATTGCAGCGACGGCATCGGCACCCGCCTCGGCCGCGTGGGCCGCCAACGCAACGGTTTCCCGGGTGGTCTGCGCACCGCAGTGCGCGGCCACAAGGAGTCGACCGTTTGCGCCAGCGAGGAACAGCTCAAGCCCACGACAACGCTCGGCCTCAGAGAGCAGTACCGCCTCACCGTTCGTGCCGAAAGCAAGCAATCCATCGAGTCCGCCTGCGACGAGGAAGTCAACATAGGGAACGAATGCATCCTCGTCGAGCTCGGCGCCCCCGTCGCGGAGCGGTGTGAGTGCCGCGGCGAGCGTGCCAGCCAGCGTGTCTTGTCCCGTGGTCACGACCGAAAACATAGGGTCTCGCTCATGAACGCGCTGCGCGTAGAGAAGGACGGCGAGATTCTTCGGATCACGCTCACACGCCCGGAGACGAGAAATGCGTTCGACGCATCGCTGATCTCGGCGCTTTCCGAGGCATTCGTCGATGTCGGTACAGCACGTGCCGTCGTGCTCGCAGGTGAAGGGAAGAGCTTCTGCGCGGGCGCAGACATCGAGTGGATGCGCGCCTCGGCCGACCTGGACTACGAGGCCAACGTCGCCGACGCAAATGCGTTGCGGCGGATGCTTGAGGCGATCGATGCCTGCCCCGCGCCTGTCATTGCGGCAGTGCAAGGGCACGCCCTAGGGGGAGGGGCAGGGCTGGTTGCGTGCGCCGACATCGTGATTGCCCAGGAAGCGGCGATCTTCGCCTTTTCCGAGGTCAAGTTGGGAATCATTCCCGCCGTCATCTCACCCTTCGCACTCCGCAAGATCGGCGAAAGCCACGCTCGACGGTACTTCCTCACGGGTGAGCGCTTCGATGCGCGCACCGCTCAGCGCATCGGGCTCGTACACGACGTGGCCACCGATCTCGACGAGACCGTCGCGCGGGTTCTCGATGAGCTCGCATCGGCTGGCCCGCGCGCATCACGCCACGCGAAGCGGCTCGTTCTCGAGCGACCCGATGGGCCCGACACCGCGCGACGAATCGCCGAGCGCCGCACCAGCAAGGAAGGTCAGGAGGGTCTACGAGCGTTTCTCGAGCGCGATCCTCCGCCTAGGGCTAGCAAGGCGTAACGACCGAGAGGCCCCGATCGGGGCCTCTCGTTCGTCCGGATCGGATCAGCCGGTGTTCTGACTACCACCGGCCCCAGCTACGACCGTGGTCGTTGTCGCGGTCGTTGTCGCCTTTGCCATTCTTGCCATTCTTGCCGTTCTTACCACCCTTGCCGTCCTTGCCGTCCTTGCCATACTTGCCGTCATGGTCATTGCCCGAGCCGGGCTTGTCACAGCCGTTGGTCGGTGGCTTGGTGCAGGTCACCGAAACCGAAGCCGAAGCGCTCTGGCCGGTCTCGCGGATGGTGGCAGTGTTGTTGTGCGTTCCCGCATCGTTCCCGCAGGTGAACGTCTTGGCGTAGCTGACGCTGCCGCTGTCAGCGAAGGGCCAGGACATCCCGTTGGTGTCGTCCACGTTCACCGAGCCGTTTATCACGGTCGCCTCGGTCGGCAGCGTGAAGATGGCGAACGTTCCCGGGCCAAGCTCCGCGCCGGGCTCACGTGGGTCGTTGGTGACCGTCGCGCTCGCCAGGTTGCGGTACTCCACGGCGTCGGCCTGCGGCGTAATGTCGAAGCTGTAGCCGTAGCAGTGCGACTCGTTCGGATCGAGAACCGGGTTGGCGCTCGTGTCGAGCAAACCCTTCTCGAGCGTCAAAAAGTTGCCTGCCGCCGATTCAACGCGGATGCGGTCGGCGATCTTGAGATTCTCGGTCGCGACCTCACCATTGTTCGTCACACACACTTCGCCATCGACCCAGACCCGCTCGCTTGCGAGGGTCTTGGTCACCGCGACCGTGTAGTTGCTGACACCTGACTTGCCATTCTCGAGCGTCCACGACGCCTTGTCGACCGACTTCGAGATCGACCAGTTGTAGCTCTTCTCCCAGTGAGCTACGGCGGTCTTCGACGCCGAAAGTGGCGATGACGCTAGCGCTGCCGGCGCCAACACTGCTGCCGCAATTGCAGTCAGACATGCTGCGGCCAACCGCTTCTTGGTTCCCCTAATCATGTGTCTCCCCGTTATCGTGGCGTGAGTGACCGCCCACGCTCGGCGTCCCGAAGGACGTCCCCGAACCTCTCCCCTACTACGTGGGCGTCCCCTTCTGCCCTCTCCTGATCATCACGCAAACGGGTGATCCGTCAACCCTCAATCGAGGGGTCTGAGGGAGTTGAATCCCGCTGACCGCGTTGCTCGCGCTCGCTGCAGCACTCCTGATTGGAGCGGCTGACTTCATCGGGGGTACGGCGTCACGTCGGGCATCCGCGACACGGATTGCTGCGAGCGCCCAACTGCTGGGACTCATCGCAATCATCCCCGTTGTCATGTGGGTGGGCTGGGAGCGAGTGGGCGTGGCTGATGTTGGCTGGTCGGTCGCCAGTGGAGTGTTCGTCGGTCTCGGACTTCCGCTGTTCTACGCCGCGATGACGCGTGGGCTCATCAGCATCGTTGCCCCCGTGACGGGAATGACCGGAGCGGCGATTCCCGTGATCTTCGCCCTGGCGCGCGGCGAGCGACCCGGTAGTCTCGCGCTTCTCGGCATCATCACTGCGCTCGTCGCGATCGCGATGGTATCGCTCATACCGGGCGAGACGACAGGCGCCGCAACTGCGCTCCCACTCGCCGTTGCGTCAGGGGTTCTCTTTGGCCTGTTCTTCGTGTGCCTCTCACTCGTCCACGACGAAGCAGGGCTCTGGCCGGTTGCCCTCTCCCGCGTCGGGTCGACGATCTGCCTCGCGGCTCTCGCCCTGTCAACCACGCGAGGTCTCATTCCTGATCGAAGTGTTCTCCGTTTCGTCGTAGCGATCGCGTTGCTCGAGATCGTCGCCGGAGTGGCACTGCTCAAGGCGCTCTTGCTCGGCCCGGTCTCGGTCGCCTCCGTCCTCGCGTCGCTCTACCCGGTCACAACAACGATTCTTGCGGCAACGCTCCTCCGCGAACGGCTTGGGCGGCTGCAGTTGGCAGCGATCGCCCTCGCACTCGGCGCGATCGTCCTCGTCTCGCTTGGGTAGACCTATCGAGGACGGTCGACGTCGCGAAGGCTATTGACCCCTGCGCGAACGAGAATCACCGGGAGCAGAATCGACGCGAGCATGCTCGTGAGCCAAACGATAAGGGTTGCGAGAATCCAGGTCGTGACGCCGTTAATCGTCAACCCGTCCGAGAGGAGGTCGGTAATTACCAAAGCGGCGAAGGTGGTCACGAGGCCGATCGCACCAAGGAGTGCGGGCGCATTTCGCATCGCGACTTTCCCGACGAAGGGACCAAGAACGCCATTGAGAGCAGCGAAGATCACTACGACAGCGACGAGGGGTACGGCGTCAAGCGCCATCCGGTCAAGCACCACTGCTGCGATGATCAACCCGACCGCAGCTGCGCCGACAGAGACCGCCGTTCTGACCAAGAACCGAATCACGACGCCCAGGCTACAACACCAGGTGGTCGTTGCTGCGGGCGTGGATTCGAAACGGCGCCAATCGAGCCTCTAGAGTGCATCGATGGCGATAGCGCGCGTGCTCGTTGCAAACCGAGGCGAGATCGCGCTACGGATCTTTCGTACGTGCGAGCGCCTCGGGATCGACACGGTCGCGGTCGCAGAGCCGCATGACCGCAGCGCGCTCCACACCCGTACCGCTTCGCAGACGGTCGAGATCTCCTCGTATCTCGACAGGGACGAGCTGATTCGGGCCGCACACGTCTCCGGTGCCGGTGCGGTTCATCCTGGCTACGGGTTCCTTGCAGAGAGCGCCGACCTTGCGGAAGCCGTGGTTGCAGCTGGCCTGACGTGGGTCGGCCCTCCTTCCGAGGCAATGCGACTCGGCGGCGACAAGGTCTCTGCGAACCGCATCGCGCGTCTGGCAGGCGTCCCGATTGCGCCGCAGGGATCGGCGGACGAGATTCCCCTTCCCTTCATCGTCAAAGCTGCGGCGGGCGGAGGCGGCCGTGGCATGCGGGTTGTACGGACGCGTGCGGAGGTTGAGGCGGCTGTCGCCGCCGCCAGCCGCGAGGCACAGGCAGCGTTCGGGAACGGAGCGGTCTTCTGCGAGCCCTATCGCGAACGTGCCCGGCACATCGAGGCACAGCTCCTTGGACACGACGGAGGGATCGTCGTGCTCGGGCTTCGCGACTGCTCTGTCCAGCGGCGCCACCAGAAGGTGGTCGAGGAGGCTCCACCGCCGACACTTGACCCTCGCGCCGAGTCGGCAATCCGCGAAGGAGCAGTCGCGTTCGCCTCGGAGATCGGCTACCGCAGTCTCGGCACCGCAGAGTTTCTTGTCGACGGCCCAGACGTCTACTTCCTCGAGCTGAACGCCCGGATTCAGGTAGAGCATCCGGTGACCGAGGCCCTTACAGGGCTCGACCTTGTCGAGCTTCAACTCGCCATCGCTGACGGCGCCCCTATTGATCTCGACGTGAGCGAGCAAGGTCACGCGATCGAGGTGCGTCTCTACGCCGAGGATCCACAAGACTTTCTCCCGCGGAGCGGCGTGATCGAGCGTCTCATCCTTCCTGATGGCATCCGCGTCGACTCCGGCGTGACCGAGGGTGACGAGATCGGTGTCCGCTACGACCCGCTGCTCGCCAAGCTGATTGCGCATGGGCCAACGCGCGATGAGGCGCTCGCCACGCTGGGCGATGCGCTCGCTCGCACCGTGGTAGACGGTGTCGAGACAAACCTCCCATTCCTCCGGTGGCTCATCGGGCATCCGCGATTCCGCGAGGGTGGGGTCTCGACAGCGTTTCTCACCGACCACCCACCGCTCTCTCTCCCGCCGCGGCGACGGCACAAAGGCAGTTGGGCCACGCCGTGGCGCCTCAACCTGCCGGCACCGCCGCCAGCATCGCCCCCGGATATCGAGACCGCCTCAAGCGAACGTAGCCGCGGTGACGGCACGGTCAGGTCGCTGATGCCTGGCACCGTGATCGTGGTCGACGTCAGACCAGGTGACGAGGTCGCCACCCACACCCGCCTCCTTGTGCTCGAGGCAATGAAGATGGAGCATCAGGTGAGTGCGCCATTTGGCGGAAAGATCGCGGAGGTCAGGGTCGCGGTCGGTGACTCGGTGCCAGCCGGAGCGACGCTCGTCGTCTTTAGTGACGACGGGCCGGCCGCTTGACGTTCGTGCCGCTCAGACCACCGAGCACCGCCTGCATCACGACGTTTACCAGCCAAACCACGATGGCCGCGCCGACGTACGTCCAGAACCCGTCGATCGTAAAGTCGCTTGACACCCACTCGGCCAACCCGAGCATCGCGATGTTGAGCGCGAAGTAGCCAAGCCCAAAGGTCACGAGGATCAACGGCAAGGTCAGAACCGCGAGCAGCGGCTTGAGGAACGCGTTTCCGAGACCGAGAGCAAGCGCTGCGATCAGAATGGGCGCCCAGCGACCGACGGCGACACCATCGAACGCCCAGTCGACCACGATCAGCGCGAGCATGTTGATCCCGATCGTCATCGCCAACCAGACCAGGAACGTTGGCCGGTCGGGTCGTGCAGTCACCCAGGAATCGGTAGTCATGTTCTCAGAAGAGCTTCTGAAGCTTGAGCGCTGCGCTCATATCTCCCTGAATCTTCAACTTCCCGGTCATGTAGGCGGTGGTGGGATTGGCCTCGCCACGCGCGATCTTCAGGAGCGTCTCCTCGCTGGCAGTGATCGTGCAATCTGCCACCCCAGCGCCGTCGGTAACCGTGACCGCACCGTCGTTGACGGCCACCGTCCACTGCCCGACCTCCTCGATGTCGAAGACATAGCTCCCCGTCATCCCGGCCGTCTTCTCGGAGTCGACCTTGCCCGGCAGCGCCTCGAAGAACTCCTTTGCCGTCATTGCACTCTCCTCATCGACTAATGATTCGCTCGCCCTACCGCTTCGTCGCGCTCAGGCTACCTTCCGACGCGCGCGTGGAGCTCCCGGTGACACCCCGAAGCCGGAACGCTGCCGCAGCTACCTCGTGATCGACAAGTCGGTCGGGATACCCGAGCGACCCGCGTTCGTCGGCCGGCAGGAGCCACGGCGTGTGGATCACGCGCCGATCGAGGTGGGCGAGCTCAGGCAGATAGCGACGCACGTACTCCCCGTCACGGTCGAAGCGCTCGGCCTGGCGTAGTGGGTTGAGGATGCGTCCCGGTCGCGTGTCACTCCCCGTTCCTGCCACCCACTGCCAGTTGGCGGCGTTGTTTGCGACGTCACCGTCGATCAGCCACCGCGCGAAGTGACGCTCCCCTTCCCGCCAATCGTGACCGAGGTGCTTCGTCAGGAAGGTCGCAACAATCATGCGGGCGCGGCCGGGCAGCCATCCTTCCTGGAGGAGCTGGCGCATACCAGCGTCGACTATCGGGTAGCCCGTCAGCCCTTCTCGCCAGGCGTCGAGCTCGTCGTCGTCGCGCTGCCAGCGTGTCCCGCGCGGACGGAGGTCCTCGTGGCCAATTGAGGGAAACGAGAGTGTCGTGTGGTGGTGGAAGTCACGCCATGCGAGCTGTCGCACGAAGGCCTCGCTGCCGGCCACGTCGCGCGCAGCCTGCTCGACCTCGAGCGGCGAGACACAGCCGAAGTGAAGCGCCGCCGAGAGCCGCGATGACGTATTGCCCGCAAGCGTGTCGTGCTGTGTCCCGTAGCGGGGCAGGACGTGCTCGAGCGCCATCGCGAGCAGGCGTCGAGCCGCTGGCTCTCCTCCCGTCTGCGGATCTGGCGAGAACGGGCCAGTAGTCAGCGTCTCGAGCGCCGGCAGCTCACCCGCGAGCGCTACGGGAGGCAGCGTCACCCTTGCTGGCGCAGGCGCCAGCGGCCGACGCGGCACCGCCTCCCAGGCGCGCCAGAACGGCGTGAAGACCCGATATGTCCCACCCGTCGTCGTTCGAGGCTCGTCGGCCGGCACCACCGTCACTCCAGGCTGCAGCGCAAGCCCGATCCCGGCCTCCGCGCACGCGCGTGACAGCGCAGCCTCGCGGGCGAGCGCGCCCGAGCTCACGTCGCGGCTTGCATACACCACCTTGGCGCCTGTCTCGGACGCCATCCGGAGCGTCTCTGCCACCGGGGCGCCGCGTCGCACCACGAGCCTGCCGCCGACGTCCTGAAGTGCCTGCCCTTGTGCAGCAAGCGACTCATGGAGAAAGCGGATCAGGTTCGGGGACGCACGCGGCGATGAAAGCAACCGCTCGTCGAAAACGAAGAGCGGGACGACCGCTTCTGCTCCGGCGCAGGCGGCGGCGAGCGCCGGGTGGTCGTGGATGCGAAGGTCGCGATTGAG
>JANNQQ010000036.1:0-6129 GCA_031400835.1 Actinomycetes bacterium
CTCGCGCATCTCGCCCCGCCGACGAACCGTCATTCTGAAACGCGCTCTTAGACGTCGAGGCTCAGCTGGCGATGATCGCTCAGCCCCGCAACCCCAACACCGACGAGGCGGAGCGCGCCCGGCCGATCACGCAGCCCGCGATCGAGAAGTCGGCAGGCGAGCTCCCCGAGCAGCTCGGCCTCGTCGATCGGCGCGCTCATCGTTGTCGACCGGCTCCGAATGGAGAAGTCGGCATACCGGAGCTTCGTGGTCACCGTCCGCGCCGACCGACCCGAGCTCTGGAGGTGCCCCGCGATCTCGGTAGCCATTCGCCGAAGCTCAGCGTGCAGGATGGCTCTATCCGAGACGTCGCGCTCAAAGGTCTCTTCCGTCGAGATCGAGATGCGCTCGGTGCCGAGCTCCAGGTCGCGCGGGTCAATCCCCGAGGCGCGGTCGCGCAGCATCCGACCGACCGAACCAGGCAACACTGCCTTGAGCTCGAGGTCGGTGAGTGCGGCGAGGTCACCAACGGTCGTCACCCCCGCAGCAGCGAGTCGCACCTCTGCCTTCGGCCCGACTCCGGGGAGCGCGCGCACCGCCCGCGGCGCGAGAAAGCGCGCCTCGCGACCCGGTGGGACGATGGTTATTCCTCCCGGTTTACGCACGTCCGATGCGACCTTGCACACGACCTTTGAGGTGGACACTCCAAGCGAGCAAGAGAGCGATGTCGCTGCTCGGACTGCCAGCTGAACGGTTTCGGCCAGCGCGCGAGCGTCCTTGAACTCGGTGACGACGCTGCCGAGATCGAGGTATCCCTCGTCGAGCCCGGTTCGCTCAATGCGCGGGATGGTTTCGCCGATCGCCGTCCAAACGGCCCTCGAGTACTGGCGGTAGAGCGTGTGCCGTGGTCGCACAAACACGACGGTAGGGCAGCGACGGAGGGCTTCAGCAGCGCTCATAGCCGAGTGGATCCCGAACCGGCGGGCATTGTAATTCGCGGTTGCAACCACGCCGCGTCCGTGGGGGTCGCCGCCGACGACCAGTGCCGCGTCGCGAAGCGTTGGATCCTCCAGCTCCTCGACCGCGGCAAAGAAGGCGTCGAGATCGAGGTGCGCAAGGATCGGCATGCGGTCAAGGCTACGGTTTGTGCATGATCGTCTCGACGCCACCACCGCCTTCGCTTGTCGTACCGGCGGCCCATCAGGTGTCATATGGAATCGTGCGCGGGGTAGCCGCGTCTGGATCTCGTCGCCTGATCGTGCGGATTGATGGACGCGTTCGAAGGCGTGAGGTGCTCCGGCAGCGTGCCTTTGTGGTCGATCTCGATCTGCCTCTGGGTGTACACACCATCCGCATAGAGACGGTGGACGCGAAGGGACGCGTTGCCGGAACGACGGTGCGAGACGTCTACGGTCTGCCACGCTCCGCGCGCCCCCGGCTCCGGGCAGGCCGGCTCGATCCCTATCTCCAAAAACGGCTCAGACAGCTGACACAGGCCTTCGGAGGGACCTCGGCTGTGTATGTCCAGAACCTCTCCACCGGAGAAGGGGCTGCCTGGAACGCCCGTGCGACGTTTCCGGCTGCGTCGACGCTCAAGCTCGCGATCGCCGTCACCGTGCTGGCGCAGCTCGACGGCCCGCCTCGTCACGGCTCGACGCTGGATGGGCTCATGCGCGCAATGCTCGTCTTCTCCGACAACGGTGCCGCCAATCGACTTGAGACCCTGATCGGTGGCTCGACGAGTGGAGGCTCGGCGCTCGTCAACGCAACGATGCGCGCCATCGGGCTTGAGCGCACCGAGATGTACGGCGGGTACATCCTCAACACAAGCCTCAACACTTTTCGGGGGCTTGCGTCCGGTGGGATCCCACTAACGGTGGTTGATCAGGCGTCGTGGGGGGTCGGCAAGACCACGACCGCCTACGATCTCGCTCGTCTCACGCGCGCGGTCTGGCTCGCAAGCGGTGGTCTCGGCCCACTCCGACGGGCACGACCTGGATTCTCACCGGGGGAGGGTCGGTATCTGCTTCGCGTGCTCGCAGACGTTCGCGACTCGGGGAAGCTCGACCGTCAGTTCGGCTCCCGTTCCGGAGTGAGGGTCTTCCACAAGGCGGGGTGGGTTGGTACGGCCCGTCACGACAATGGGCTCCTGATCTGGCGCGGGGGAGTGTTTGTCGCCTCCGTCATGACGTACCGCTCGGGCGGCGCAGGCATCTCATCGGACGTCCTGGCCGGTCGCGTCGCCCGAACCGCGTGGGGTCGTTTCCGCAGCGATCGGTAGCACCGCCGCGTAGACATCTGCGTAGTAGGTATCTTTTGTATACGTAGTTACCAAAACGCGTTTGAGGAGTGTGAACCCGCTGTGAGCCGACTCTTGCTCGTCCCGCTTGACGATCTCATCGTCTTCCCGAACATGAATGTGACCCTCACCGTCGACGCTGGCGACGAGGACACCGTCTTTCTCATCCCGAAGCACGAAGGCGAGTTTGCGCGTGTCGGAACCGTGGCGCGGGTGACCAATCGCGACCGGTTCCCGGGTGGGGTACAGGCGGTCGAGTTCGAAGGACTCCATCGCGGGATCGCAGGCGCTGCCGAAACCGATTCGCAGGGCCGGTTGTTCGTCGAGGTCGACGAACGCCCGGATGACGTACCCACCGATGAGAAGGTGCGTGACCTTGAGCGAAACTACCGCGCAGTCGTCGAGGAGATCCTTGACCTGCGCGGTGACGACGGTCGGATTCAAGCGTTTGTCCGCTCGATCACCGAGCCAGGTGCCCTCGCCGACACATCGGGGTACTCGCCCGACCTGAGCTTCGAGCAGAAGCTCACGCTCCTCGAAGCGGTCGACGTGACGGAGCGGCTGGAGCTTGCACTCGCGTTGCAGAAGGAGCGACATTCGCTCATGCAGCTGCGCCGGAAGATCCGCGAGGACGTCAACGAGGGCCTCGAGAAGCAGCAACGCGAGTTTCTCCTGCGACGCCAGATCGAGTCGATTCGCAAGGAACTCGGCGAGGACGAAGGCTCGGTGACCGAGGAGTTCCGTGGTCGAATCGCCGATTCTGAGATGCCCGATTCCGTGCGTGAACAAGCCGAGCGTGAGCTCGGCCGGTTCGAACGGATGGGAGAAGGCTCACCCGAAGCTCAGACGATTCGCAGCTATCTGGATTGGCTTCTCGCTGTGCCGTGGGGGTCCCGGTCGGAGGAGCGGCTCGATCCGGAGCACGCGCGGTCGGTGCTCGACACCGACCACGCCGGCCTTGAAGACGTCAAGGATCGAATCGTCGAATACATCGCAGTTGCGAAGCTCCGTAAGGAGCGTGGCATCGAGGTCGACCGCAAGGCGGGTGCGATTCTCACGCTGATCGGCCCTCCGGGAACCGGCAAGACGTCGATCGGTGAATCAGTCGCCAAGGCTCTAGGCCGCGAGTTCGTGCGGATGTCGCTTGGTGGCGTCCGTGACGAGGCTGAGATCCGTGGTCATCGCCGCACCTACATCGGGGCGCTACCGGGGCGACTTGTTCGGGCGCTGCGTGACGCGGGCACGATGAACCCTGTCATCCTCCTCGACGAGGTCGACAAGGTCGGCGCCGATTGGCGTGGCGACCCATCGGCAGCGCTCCTCGAGGTGCTCGACCCCGCGCAGAACCACTCCTTTCGCGACCACTATCTGGACGTTGAGCTTGATCTGTCAGAGGTGATCTTCCTCGCGACCGCGAACATTGCCGAGACGATCCCTGGGCCGCTACTCGACCGGATGGAAGTCATCCAGTTCGATGGGTACACCACCGACGAGAAGGCTGCGATCGCCCGCGGCTACCTGTGGCCGCGCCAGCGCGAGCGTGCTGGGCTGCACGAGGACGAGGTCACGATCGCCGACGAGACGGTCGAGGCCGTCGTCAGCGAGTACACGCGTGAGGCGGGTGTCCGTCAGCTCGAGCGAGAGCTTGGAACGATCCTTCGCAAGACGGCGACGAAGATCGCCACCGGAACAGCGCAGACGCCGATGGTCATCGATCTCGACGCAGTCCGTGAGGCCCTTGGTCGCCAGAAGTTCTGGCGCGAGGCCGCCGAGCGCACCGCCGTTCCCGGAGTCGCGACCGGTCTGGCCGTGAACGCGAGCGGTGGCGATGTGCTGTTTGTCGAGGCCACCGGGATCGCCGGCGGCGAAAAGCTGGTTCTCACCGGCCAACTCGGCGAGGTCATGAAGGAGTCTGCGCAGATCGCCCTCTCGGCGCTGCGTTCTCGCTCCGAGGAGCTCGGCATCGACGATGAGGCATTCCTCAACGGGTTCCACCTCCATGTGCCTGCGGGGGCGATCCCCAAGGACGGTCCAAGTGCCGGAATCACGATGGCCACGGCGCTCGCATCGCTCCTCACAGGCCGCCCCGTACGCCACACGGTTGGGATGACCGGTGAGGTGACGCTGCAGGGACGTGTGCTCCCGATCGGTGGACTCAAGCAGAAGGTGCTCGCAGCTCACGCGGCGGGGCTCACCGAGATTGTGCTCCCCGAACGCAACCGTGCCGATCTCGACGATGTGCCCGAGCACGTTCGTAACGAGCTCACGTTCCATCCGGTGATGTCGCTCGACGAGGTGCTGGCACTTGCCCTCGAGCCAGCCCCGGTGGCGCGTGTCGGGTCGCTGTAGGCCCTGTGCCCCCGTCCCCGAGGATGTCCGCCGTGCGGCGGGCCTCCTCGAGGGGCGGTGGACGATCTCGATCCTTTGGGCCTCGGTCGAAGGGGCAAGCCGGTTCAATGAGTTCAAACAGGCGGTGGGAGAGATCCCGCCGCGCACGCTTGCGCAGCGCCTGCTCGAGCTTGAGCAGGCGGGTCTACTCGCCCGCCAGGTGATCGACGCTCGTCCTCCGAGGGTCGAGTACCGACTCACCGACGAGGGCCAACGTCTGCGCGCTGTCCTCGACGCGCTCGCAGCGTACGCAACGGCCTGAGACGCCAGTCCAGACTGAAGTCTGGACTGGGCGCCTGGGACTACGAGCTCAGGCCGAAGCGTGAGCGAGCGCTTCGCGCAACGCTTCCAGCCCGTCAGTCAGTACCGGCTCGCCGTGCGACACGAGCACCCGCTCCACGGGAAGATCGAGTACCGCGAGAAGCTGAACGCGCACAGCCTGTGCCACTTCTGGGGAGTCGAACCACGAGACCGGCGACACCATGACGCCACCGTTGGGATTGCCAATCAGCACATCGCCGGGGACGAGTGCACGCGCTCCTTCAAGCCAGTAGACGTGTTCGCCTTCCGCCGTGGTTGCGATGGAGTGAACACCCGCCGGAAGGTGGTCGTTCGCGATGGTGGAAGGCTCGATCACCCGGCCTGCGTAGCGCTCTGCGATCGCGCCTCCGCTTCGCGCGTGCCAGGACACGGTGGTCAGGACAACGACAGGCTTTCCAACGCGTTCAACGTCTCGATCGAGAGCCTCGAGAAACCGCTCGCGGTCTGCATCCTCGGACGGAAGTAACGGATCAACGAGCACGATCGCGTCGGGGCCTTCCCAGTAGACGCAACCGACCGTAGCCTCCCAACCCCCGCCCGCCTTCCACTCGGGATGCACGGTGCGCCAGAGCCAGAGGCCGTCCTCGATGCGCTCTACCTCCACGGCCTCGACGCTATCAGCACCGGGTGCTTTCGAAAACGGGTTTGAAACTCGCTCTATAGCTCGAACGAGGGACGGCCGATAACCCCTCCAGTATGACCGACCCGGCAGCTCTGTCGTCCGCTCTCATTGGCGAAATCTTCGTCGAGCGTGGGCACATCACCCATGATCAGCTCGAAGAGGCACTCGCCGCCCAGTCCGAAACCGGGCAGCTTCTAGGTGAGGTGCTCGTGAGCCGGTTTGGGGTACCTCGGGTCGAGCTTGCGGGTGTCCTCGCCGAGCAGTGGGCGAAAATGGAGCGCGGCGGCACGCCGGAGCCTGAGGCGACCGCGCCGCGCGAGAACCTGGTCGGGAACGTATCGCAGACGGCGTCCTCTGATTCAGTCGAAGTCGATAGTGAGCGCCGCCCGATCGGTGAGATCTTCGTCGAGCACGGCGTCGTCACGCAGCAGCAACTCGATGCGGCACTGATCGCGCAAGGCGACTCCGGTCAGCGCCTCGGTGAGGTCCTTGTCGCTCAGGGCACGATCACCCGGCTTGA
>JANNQQ010000037.1:0-32298 GCA_031400835.1 Actinomycetes bacterium
GCTCAACTCGAAGCAGGAGATCGAGGAGTATGGGCTCGACCGCTTCGCCCGGAAGTGTCGTGATGTCGTTGCCCGGTCGGCCGAGGAGCTGACGAGGGGGTCGGTTCGCCTGGGGCAATGGATGGATTGGGGCAACGACTACTTCACGTTCAGCGACACGAATATCGAGTACATCTGGCGATTCCTGCGCGTCGTCAATGAGAGAGGGTGGCTGTACCTGGGACACCGCTCGACCGAGTGGTGCCCGAGGTGCGGTACGTCAATGTCGGCCCATGAGCTGCACGGAAGCTACGAGGAGCGCACCGACCCGTCGCTGACCGTTCGGTTCCCATTGCTCGACCGCGAGGGTGAGGCCGTCGTCGTGTGGACGACGACCCCCTGGACGTTGCCTGCGAACGTCGCGGCCGCAGTCAACCCCACCGCCGATTACGGCCTCCTTGAGAATGGCGATTGGGTCGGAGTCGCGCTCTTTCCGGATGAGCCTTTCACGCAGGTGCTCAAGGGTGCGGAGCTGGTTGGGTGGCGCTACCGCGGACCTTTCGATGAGCTTGGGCCGGGCGGCGAGGTTGAGCATCGTGTCATCCCCTGGGTCGATGTTGAGCTCGACACGGGTACAGGGATCGTTCACATCGCGCCAGGCTGTGGCGGCGAGGACTTCGAGCTCTCCAAGGTGCACGCCCTCGCGGTACTTCAGCCGGTCGACGAGTCAGGGCGCTTCTATCCCGAGTACGGCTGGCTTCACGGGCTCTCGACGATCGAGGCAGCCGATCAGATCGTCGGCGACCTCGCCGACAGGAGTCTCCTCGTCCGGTCGGCGACGATCCAGCACAGCTACCCGCACTGTTGGCGGTGCCACACGCCGCTCATCTTCCGGCTCTCCGACGACTGGTTCATCTCGGTCGAAAACGTGCGTGACCAACTGCTCGAGGCAAACGCTGGCGTCGAGTGGACACCGGAGTACATGGGCAAGCGCATGGACGACTGGCTGCGCAACATGGGCGACTGGAATATCTCTCGTCGCCGCTACTACGGGCTGCCACTGCCGTTCTACCCCTGCAGTTGCGGTCATCTCAACGTGATCGGCTCACGGGCCGAGCTTGAGTCGCGTGCGGTTGGCGGGCTCGATCAACTTGAGGAGCTCCGGCGCCCGTGGATCGACCAGGTTCAGATTCGCTGTGAGAAGTGCGAGCAGCCCGTCGAGAGGATTCCCGAGGTCGGCGACGTGTGGCTCGACGCGGGGATCGTGCCGTTCTCGACGCTCGGTTGGCAGAACGACACGTTCGTTCCAGAGGGATACGCGACGGGCGCCGCAAAGGGGCTTACAACCGCCGACCTTCCGGCGCACGAGGATTGGGAGCAGTGGTTCCCCGCCGACTGGGTCTCGGAGATGCGCGAGCAGATCCGCTTGTGGTTCTACTCGCAGCTCTTCATGTCGGTCGCGCTGATCGGCAAGGCGCCGTTCAGGAAGGTCCTCGGTTACGAGAAGATGCTCGACGAAAATGGGCGCGAAATGCACGGCTCGTGGGGCAACATGATCGATGCAGGTGATGCCTTCAGCCGCATGGGGGCGGACGTCATGCGCTGGCAGTACTGCGCCCAGCCGCCAGATCGCAATCTCCTGTTCGGCTTCGGCCCCGCCCACGAGATCCAGCGCCGGCTGCTGACACTCTGGAACTCGGCGACGTTTCTCGTCCGCTATGGCAACGTCGAGGAGTTCTCCCCGCGGGTCACAGACATCGAGTGCGGACCCGAGGCAGAGTTGGACGTCCTTGATCGCTGGCTTGTCGAGCGGACGAAGCAGATGATTGTCGAGGCCACAGCAGGGTACGAGCGTTGGCTCACCGTGGAGGTGACCCGCGCCGCCGAGTCGTTTGTCGACGATCTCTCAAACTGGTACATCCGTCGGTCACGCCGTCGTTTCTGGGAGGGTGACGAGGTCGCGCTGCGGACGCTGTGGCATGCGTTGGTACAGGCCCTCCGCGTCCTCGCGCCCGTGATGCCGTTTCTCACCGAGCACCTCTGGCAGACGCTTGTCCGTGAACCGTGCCCGGACGCTGCTGTGAGCGTGCACCTTGCCGGCTGGCCCAAGGCGACCGCGGCCGACGAGGTGCTGCTCGCCGAGATCGCGGCTGTCAGACGGGTAGTCGGTCTTGGTCACCAGGCACGACAGGCGTCGGGCGTAAAGGTGCAGCAGCCTCTCCGCAGGCTTGTCGTCGAGGGAGCCAGCGGGGCAACCTCGCACGCGGCCGAGATCGCAAGTGAGCTCCGCGTCAAGGAGGTGGTATTCGGCACCGTCGAGGCAGATCTCCGCGTGAAGCCGAACCTTCCGACGCTTGGACCGCGCCTTGGCAAGGAGCTCGGCGTGGTCAGGGCAGCCCTTCTGGCCGGTGACTTCGAAGAGCTCGCGGGCGGACGCTTCCGCGCCGCTGGCCACGAGCTCTCACCCGAGGACGTCCTCGTCGAACGTGCAGGGCGCGAGGGCTGGGCGATCGCGGCGGAGGATGGTGTCACGGTCGCGCTCGACACGGAGATCGATGCAGATCTCGAACTGGAGCGCCGCGTCTACGAGCTCATACGACGCGTCAACACGATGCGCAAGGACGCTGGGCTCGACCTCATCGATCGCATCGCTCTGACGATTCCGGTGGAGGATGACGAGCTTCTCGCACATGCGGAATGGATCGCTCGCGAGACGCTCTCGGTCTCGGTCGTCTCGGGCGCTGTGGCCGCACCAGCGCTCGAGAAGGTGTGACCAGCCCCGTACGCGTCGGCCTCGTCGGGTGCGGGCGCCTGGCCGGGCGCGGGTACGTGCCAGCGTTCGCGCAGCTCCATGGCGTCACGCTCGTGGCCGTTGCAGATCTCGACCCGGCGCGGTGTAAGGCGATCGCTCCGGGTGTCGCTGCATACAGGACTGCCGAGGAGCTTCTGTCTGAGGCGGACGTCGAGCTTCTCGTCCTCGCACACGCCGCATCGGCCCACGTCGCTGATGCATGCGCGGCGGCCGCGACTGGCGTTTCTTCGCTGGTCGAGAAGCCGCCGGCCCGGAACGCGTCGGAGGCGAAGCGGCTCGTCGGGCTCGAGCCGACAGCGTGGGTGGGCTTCAACCGCCGCTTTGAGCCAGCACTCTCGGCAATGCGCACCCAGCTCGCCTCTGAACGACCGGCAGAACTCGAGCTTGAGATGACGATCCTGCCGTCGGCGTGGGGAGCCTTCAGCGGCTCTGAGAGCCCGCTGCTGGACTTGGGACCGCACGTCGTCGACCTCGCGTTGTGGCTGACGGGGTGCGATCCTCTGCGTCTGCGCGTCGACCGAGTAACGGAGCATGAGGCAGCCTTCGCTCTCGATCTCGGTGACACGTCCGCGAGTCTGCGCATCTCGCATGCGAGCGCGTGGCGCGAGAGCGTTGTCGCGCGAGACGCTGAAGGGCGTGTGGTGGCCCGACTCGAACGGGGCGGACTCGTCCGACGCCTCGCCGCGTTGGCGCGCGTCGGCGGGCCGAGCCCTCTGGTCGGCTCGCTGACGGCGCAGTTGGCGGCGGTTGTAGAGGCCGTTCGCGGACGTCAGGTCGACAGTCGTCTCGCAGGCGCCGCGGACGCCGTGCAGGTACTGGCCGTGCTTGACGCCGTGGCAGCGGCGACGGGTGGCGATTGGGCGGAGCTGTGAGAGAGAAGAGGCCACCATGTTGGCGCTGATTGGGCTCGACGCGACGCCGATGGCACTCATCGATGAGCTCGGTGCTGATGGCCTCATGCCAAGACTGAGCGCGTTGCGGCTTGGCGCCTCTCCCGTCGAGCTCACGACACCTGCAGCATTCTTCCCGGCCGGGGCGTTCACAACGCTGTGGACCGGTACCCCGGTGGGCGAGCACGGACTCCACTACCCGTTCATGTGGGACGCACCGACGCAATGCGTGCGTTACTTCGACGCATTCCCCGCGCCCGCGACGTTCTGGGATCGCATCTCGGAGGTCGGCGGAAAGGTGCTCGTCGTCGACCCGTATGAGGCACGGCCGTCTGTCTCTGCGAACGGTCTCGTGATCAGTGGCTGGCAGTTCCAGAACAGGGTCGTGCTGCGGCCGTGGTCGGCGCCGCACGATGCGCGCCGCACCTTCGAGCGACGTTTAGGGCGTGCCAGGCGGGCAGAGGAGGTGTTCGGCGAACCAGACGAGCGCACGCTCCGCCAGCTTGCTGCAACGCTCGTCACCGGGCCTCGTCGCGTGGCCGACCTTGTGGTCTCCGCGTTGCCCGAGATTCGACCGGATGTTCTGGTCGTCGGGTTGCCCGCCGTTCATCTCGCAGGCCACCAGCTCTGGGACCCGGCGTCGGTCGTCGACGGAATCTCATCGGCGTCGGCGGACGAGCTGCAGTCAGCGCTGCGCTCGGTCTTGGCCGAGGCGGATGCTGCGATCGGGTCGATCGTTGACGCGCTTCCAGCCGGCAGCGACGTCGTTATCTTCTCCTCGCTCGGAATGGCCGCCGAGACCAGCCGAACCGACGTGCTCGGGACGATGCTGGCCGCCGTGCTCACCGACACCGCCGTCGATGGCCAGGCGGCAAGCGGCTCGTGGAAGCTTCGCGCCTCCATCCCAACGTCATTCCGGGCGCGTGTCGCGAGTGCCCTGCCGGACGGGGTTGCGACGGCGCTGGCTGCACGGCTTGAGTTGCGGGGCGTTGATTGGTCGCAGACGAGGGCGTTCGCGATGCCGTCGGACACGAATGGAGTAATCCGGTTCAACGTGCGCGGGCGCGAGCGTGACGGGATCGTCGATCCAGACGACATCCCCGCGCTCGTTGCCGAGATCCGATCTGGGCTCACGAGCTTCACGCTCGACGGGAATGAGGCTGCGGTGGCGGCTGTCGACCTCGTTGCCGATTCGTTTGGCGGTGGGTCGGCGGAGGGTCTCTTGCCCGATCTCATCGTCCGCTGGAGTAGCCGTCCTGTTCGACGCGGCGAGACGTTGCATTCACCCCGATTCGGGTCGATCCGGAGGAAAGGCGTTGGTAGCGGTCGCTCGGGTAATCACACGAGCGAGGCTTGGGCGCTCGTGCTTCCCTCATCGGGCCCGACGGCCGCCCACGGCACGCGGGACATCTCCGACATCTCAGCTACAGCGCTCGCTCGGTTCGGCCTCGACAGCGCCGGCCGCACCTTGATAGGGCTGGCGTGAGCGCCTCGATGGTCGGTCCGCCCACCTAGTCGGCCAGGTATCGGGCTTGTACCTCGGCGAACGGCCCGTCGTCGACGACGGTGCCGCCGCGCATGAGCAGGGCGCGGGTGCAGATCCGCTCGAGGAGGGGGTGGTCGTGGCCTGCCGCGACGACAATGCCGCCAGCAGCGATCAGGGCACGCGCCTGCTGTTCGACCTTCGCTCGGAACTCGTGGTCGAGGGCCTCGTGAACCTCGTCAAGGAGGAGCACCGTCGGCCCGACCCTCTGCGCGATCGTGAGGCCGATCTGGGCGCGCATTCCCTGCGAGTAGGAGCCGACAGGGCGGTCGAATGCGTCGCCTAGTCCGCTCTCCTCCTTGACTGTCTCGACCATCGCCCGCGCCGCCCGTAGACCCAACCCGTTGAGAACGCTGAGTAGCACGGCGTTCTCGCGGCCGGTCAGGCTGCCCATCAACCCCGCCTCGATCGAGAGCAGCGTTCCGATCGTGCCGTTGACCTCGAGCGTCCCCTCATCCGTCGTAAACACTCCGGCCATCGTGCGGAGCAGCGTCGACTTGCCCGCGCCGCTCGGGCCAAGAAGCGCTACGGCTTCGCCGGCCCCGATCGAGAATGTGAGCCCTCGAAGTCCCCAGGTCTCAGTCACTCCGCGACGGAGACGCCCGAGCCGCGGTGTGACCGTCCGCTGTTGCGCGTCGAACATGAACCGGACTCCGGCGTTGCGCGTGACGATGCTGGCGATCACTGGATCACCTTTGCGAAATGGACCTGCTCGGCACGGTAGATCGGAACAAACACAGCAAGTGCGAGCGCCGAGTATGCGAACGGGATAGCGACCTCCCAAAGCGCAGGCGCCTGGCCGTAGACGAGCGCATCCCGGTAGCCCTCGAAGATGCCGCTCAACGGGTTGAGCTTGAGGAGGTTGGCCGCTGTCCCGCTGATCGTGTCGAGCGCAACCAGGCTCGGCGCGAGGAAGAACAGGGTTCGTACGGCGCTCGTCCCAAACGGACGGAGGTCGGGGTAGAAGAGCCCGAAGAGCGCTGCAGGGTAGGCGATCGCGATCGAGAGGACGATCGTCTGAGGAATGAAAACCAACAGCCACAACGCGGCGAGGGTCGGGGTCACCGCCGAGACGGCCATCGTCGCAACGAGCAGCCCGAGGGCAGCGACGAACGCGACGGTTTCCGTGAAGACGGTCGAGAGCGGCAAGAGCGTACGCTCGAAGCGCATGTTGGTCACGATTGACCCCCGCAGCCGGACGGCGCCAACGGAGCTCGTGAAGGTCGTGATGACGAGTTGGAATGGAATCACGGCGCAGGCGATCTGGAGCGCGCGAGCCTCGCCAGGACGGTCAAGCACGGCGACGATCAACACGAAGTAGACCCCGAGCGCAAAGAACGGATCGAGGAGCCACTTGAACAGCCGGATCCGGCCGCGTCCGTAACGAGCACGCAGATCTGACTCGGTCAGGACGATGAGCACGGCGACCGCCCTGCCTAGACGCGCGCGTCGTTCGGTTCCGACCACGACCCGCGATCCTACGGGACGTAACGGGCGGTGGTAGCAGGTGGCGTGAGTATTGTTGCTCGTGGGTGCCTCGACCATTGGAGCGGGAGTCGGCACCTACAACCCGTGGCTACTTCATCCGCAGAACCGTCATCGACCCGCACGACTGCCGTGATCGGCGCGGGCCCAGCAGGCCTTACCGCCGCCTACGTCCTTGGTCGCCGTGGCGAGAACGCTGTGGTTTTCGAGGCCGGCGACACCGTCGGTGGGATCGCGAAGACCGTGATCTGGGAGGACTACCGGTTCGACCTAGGGGGGCACCGCTTCTTCACCAAGCTTGCCCCGATCCAACGGCTCTGGGAGAGCGTCTTGGGCGAGGAGTTTCTCCTCCGTCCGCGTCTCTCCCGGATCTACTTCCACGGCTCGTTCTTTGCCTATCCACTTCAGGCGCGTGACGTACTACGTGGTCTTGGGCCACTCGAGTCGACTCGCTGTGCGGTCTCGTACATCTGGAGTCGCATCCGCCCGCCTGCGCAGGAGGTGACCTTCGAGGATTGGGTCGTTGCCCGGTTCGGGCGGCGCCTCTACGCAAACTTCTTTGGGCCGTACACCGAGAAGGTCTGGGGGATTCCTGGCACCGAGCTCAGAGCCGAGTGGGCGGCCCAGCGGATCAAGGGATTTTCGTTCGGTCATGCAGTGCGCAACATCCTCGGGTTGGAGCGCAAGCAGGCGACGACGTTGATCGAGGAGTTCCACTACCCACGGCTGGGGCCTGGGCAGATGTGGGAGGTCTTCGCGGAGCGTGTCGAGGAGATGGAGATTCCTGTTCGTCTCAGGTCGCCCGTGCAATCGATAGTCCACGACGGGTCGCGAGTCACGGCCGTCGTGGCGGCACCGAACGGCAAGCCAGAGCCACTCCTCGTAGACGGCGTGCTGTCGAGCATGGCGCTCTCGGACCTCATCCTCTGCCTCGACCCGCCTGCCCCTCCGGAGGTCGTCGAGGCCGCAGAGAACCTGCGTTACCGCGACTTCTGTCTCGTTGCGCTTGTGATCGACGGCCCAGAGCCTTTCCCAGATAACTGGATCTACCTCCACGATCCAGGCATTCGCGCAGGTCGGGTGCAGAACTTCGGGGCGTGGAGCCCGGACATGGTCGTTCCGGGGACGACCTGCCTCGGAGCCGAGTACTTCTGCTCTGAGGGCGACGACATCTGGACAATGGACGAGGAAAAGCTGCTTGCGCTGACGGTCGCTGATCTCGCGCGCATCGGTCTCGTCGATCCCAAGCGTGTCCGCGACGGAGTCAGGATCAGGGTCCCGCGGGCCTATCCAATCTACGACGAAAGCTATGCGTCCGCCCTCAGCCTGATCCGTGGCTACCTCTCGTCGTTCACGAATCTTGTCACCTGCGGACGCAACGGGATGCACCGGTACAACAACCAGGATCACTCGATGTGGACGGCTGTGCTCGCGACGATGAACCTGCTCGACGGGTCTCACCACGACGTCTGGAACGTCAACACCGAGCTCGAGTATCACGAGGAGGGCGCCATGGTGGACGACCTTCTAGGCGCCGAGATCGGAGCTAGATAGTCGGGCCGATCCGCGATCGGCGATCGGCGAGCTGGTGTGCCGCGAGCCCGAAGGGGACAGCGAGCACGCCCGTTAGCTGGTGGAGTGTGTGAAGAGGGACTCCTGCAAAGAGTCCGCGTGCGCCGCGCGCCCGGACGAGTTTCTCGTACAAGTCGTGGTTGAGGGCGAGTTGGCCGGCGATCGCTACGAGGCCGAGCTTTGGGCGGCGTCGCGCCAGGGCAAAGATCGTGGTCAGGGCAGCAAGCACGCTCACACGCTCGCGCATCCCGAGATTGAGCGTCCGCGGAACCTCGCCGTTCTCCCGCATCAGCCGCACCCATGGGACGCCCCGACGGGCGAAGTCGGTCGTCACCATGCTCAGCAGCGTCCACTCCTTCACGTGTGTCCCTTGGATCGCCCCGTCTAGCCGGATCCGCCCGAGCCTCGCAAGTCGGCCTCCGAGCTCGATGTCCTCGATCGAGGGCTCGCGGTACCGGTTGGCATTGAAGCCCCCCGCCGCGTCGAAGGTCTCACGCCGTACCGCTCCGAGCCCCGCCCAAAAGGTCTCTACCGCACCGTGTGAGCGTTGGTGCACCGTGTGATGGAGGAGGTTGCGAAAGGCCGCGACCTCGCCGCGTGTCGCGACCGTGTCGTCGTACGAACCGAACAGGGCCACCAGGTCACTTCCCTCGGCGAAGGCACTACGGATTCGGTCGAGCGCATCGGAGTGGATGAGGACGTCGGCGTCGACGAAGACGATGATCTCGCCGGTTGCGCGCTCGGCCCCGTCGTTGCGTGCGGCAGCTGGGCCCCGCCCGGCTGTCTCCGCAACGACGATGAGCTCGTCTGGCCGCGCAGCATGGACAGCAGCCAGGCAGGCATCAAGGGTCGGAGGCCGGTTCGTCGCCGGGACGATGACCGACAGACGGGTCATGACGTCAGCCGTCGTTGGTGTCGGCCAACGCGAGCTCGCGGCGCAGTTCGACAGGAAGCCGGAAGGTCATGTTCTCATCGATCATTCGAAATGGCTCGATGCTCTCGACGCCGCGGGCGCGGAACCAGTCACAGACGCGGTTGACGAGCTTCTCGGGTGCACTTGCGCCCGATGTGACCCCGACGGTCGTGACACCCTCGAGCCAGGCCACGTCGATCTCCGCCTCGTCATCGATCAGATGGGCAGGCACGCCTCCAGCCCGCGCGACGTCCACCAAGCGGTTGGAGTTGGAGGAGTTCCGGGAGCCGATTACCAGCAACAGGTCGATCTCGGCGAGCATGTCCTTCACGGCCCACTGGCGATTCGAGGTTGCGTAACAGATGTCTTCCTTCTTCGGGCCTCGGATCTCAGGGAACCTGCGCCGTAGGACACCGATGATCTCCGATGTCTCGTCGACCGACAGGGTCGTCTGGGTGACATAGGAAACGCGCGTTGGGTCAGCCAACACGAGCGCCTCTGCCTCGGCGACGTCCTGGACGAGTACGGTCGCTTCAGGCGCTTCGCCCATTGTGCCCACGACCTCCTCGTGATCTGCGTGGCCGATGAGCACGACCGTGAGCCCGGCAGCGGCATACCGACGCGCCTGGACGTGCACCTTGGTAACGAGAGGGCACGTCGCATCAATGACGTTGTGGTCGAGAGCGGCAGAGTTCGCGCTCACCGTCGGAGCGACACCATGGGCCGAATAGACGATCGTCGCACCGCGTGGCACCACGGTTTCCTCGTCGACGAAGATTGCGCCTCGCGCCTCGAGGTCACGCACGACATGGATGTTGTGAACGATTTGCTTGCGGACGTAGACCGGGGCGCCGTAGTGCTCGAGCGCTCGCTCAACCGTTTCGACCGCGCGCTCAACCCCGGCGCAGTAGCCGCGCGGTGAGGCAAGAAGGACTCGCTCGACAGCCATCGACACAGGGTAGCCCGTCTCGCTATCTCGAGGTCTCGGCCAGAACGATGCCGAGGAGCACGACCAGCCCGCCGAGGATCTGTACCGCGACCAGTGTCTCCCCCAACCACACCCAGGCAATCACCGCCGCTGCCACCGGCTCGAAGGTCGCGACGATCCCGACCGTTGTCGCCGGGAGATGTCGCAGCGCACCGACGGAGAGGACAAAGGGCGCGATCGTTCCAAGGACGATCGTCCACAGCGCGAGGGTGCCGGCGGGCACACCGACCTCAAGCAGCGGAAGCTCGGCAGTCACGGCGAGGAGGTCGAAGGGGTAGCTCCACCACGGCTGGACGATCGCCCAGAACAGCGTCGTGAAGCCGAGTGCGACACACACGAGCGAGAGCGGATCGCGGCGCGCTACCAGCCTCTCACCCTGGAGGTAGTAGAGGGCGAGCGCCCCTGCGGCAAAGAGTCCAGCGACCACACCCCAGGTGTCAAGCGTCGCACCGCGCCAAACCTGCGCGACCAGGATCAATCCAAATACGACGAGGGCAAGTGCGCCCCAGACGCGTGGTCGCACCTCCTCGCGCCAGACAAATCGCGCCCAGAGTGCGACGAGTACGGGTGCGGTAAATTCGAGGAGAAGGCCGATCCCGATTGGCAATCGCGTGATCGCAACGAAGTACAGCCACTGCACGAGCGCGAACCCGACGATGCCATAGAACGCGAGTGGGAGAATCTCGGACCGGCGAACCCGCAGCCTGCTGGGGTTGAGCACGGCGAGCGCAATCAGCAGTCCGACGAACCCACCAGTTGATCGGAGCTCTGTCCAGCGGAGCGTCGTCATGCCTGTGGCTTCGATTGCAAGCTTCGAGACAGAGCCGTTGATCGCAAACAACGTGGCCGCCGTGAGGGTCATTGCATAGCCGAGGGCAGCCCGTCGGTGCGTTCCGGCCGACGGCAAGGTCGTCATGATCGGCAGGTCGCCCACGCGGGCCACGTTATCGGCGGTGCGGAGCTCTCGGAGAAGTGGCGGTTCCCGCATAGTTCATCGATAATCGATTGTCCTTGCGTATCGCGCTCTTCATCACCTGTCTGGCCGACACCCTCTATCCGGAGGTGGGCAGGGCGACGGTCAAGGTGCTTGAGCGTCTCGGGGTTGAGGTCGCCTTCCCCAAGGAGCAGACGTGCTGCGGTCAGATGCACCACAACGCGGGATATGCCGAGGAGGCGCATGGCTTAGCCGAGCGGTTTGCGACGGTCTTTGCCGGGTACGACGCCGTGGTATCCCCCTCGGCGTCGTGCGTTGGGCACGTGCGGGAGTTGCTGCACGACCTTCCGGGAGACGCGCCGGAGGTGGCGTCACGCACGTGGGAGCTCTCGCAGTTCCTGGTCGAGCAGCTCAAGGTCGTTGACGTGGGTGCGAGCTTCGAGGGGCGACTCGCGTACCACCCGACCTGTCATTCGCTGCGGGTGCTCAGCGTTGGGGACGCACCCCTGCAACTGCTGCGAGCGGTTGCTGGCCTCGAGCTCGCGCCGCTCGCGACGCCCGACGAGTGCTGCGGCTTTGGTGGGACTTTCGCGATTCGCAATCCCGACGTCTCAACCGCGATGCTTGCCGACAAGCTCGCCGACATCGCACGATCGGGAGCTGACGCCGTCTGTGCCTGCGATGCCTCGTGTCTCATGCAGATTCGCGGAGGTCTCGAGCGGGCCGGGTCGCCAATCCGCGCGCTCCACCTCGCCGAGGTGTTGGAGCGGCTGCCTCAATGAGCCGCGATGCCGGCCGCAACGCCGTTCCGCGGAGCTTCGAGGAGGCGGCGCCCAGCGCCCTCGCGGATCGGCGGCTGCGCGCGAATCTGACGAAGGCGACGGACACGATCCGCGCGAAGCGTGCAGCCGTGGTGGCAGAGGTGCCGAACTGGGAGGATCTGCGCGACCGCGGCACCGCGGCTCGCGATCGGTCGTTGCATGACCTCGACAACGTATTGCTCCTGCTCGAACGGAAGGTGACCGAGGCGGGAGGGACGGTTCACTGGGCCCGCGATGCACTTGAGGCGAACGAGACGGTCGTGCGGATCGTTGCTGCCTCGGGTGCAGGCGAGGTCGTCAAGGTGAAGTCGCTGACCACCGACGAGATCGGGCTCAACGATGCGCTCGCGGCCTCAGGGGTCGTGAGTATCGAGACCGACCTCGCCGAGCTTGTGATTCAACTCGCCGGCGAGCGGCCGTCTCATCTGCTCGTACCTGCGCTGCACCGTAGTGCGGCCGAGATCGGAGAGCTCTTCCGTGCGGAGCTCGGTCACTCGGGCCTGTCGGACGATCCTGCCGAGCTTGCCGAGGCGGCCCGTCTCCATCTTCGTCAGGCCTTCTTCCGCGCAGAGGTTGCGATCTCCGGTGCGAACTTTGCGGTAGCCGAGACAGGCACGGTGTGCGTGGTCGAGTCGGAAGGCAACGGGCGAATGTGCACGACGTTGCCGCGGATGCTTGTGACCGTGATGGGAATCGAGAAGGCAATCGCACGTTGGGACGACCTCGCAGCGCTCCTCGAGCTCCTTCCGCGGTCGGCAACGGGCGAGCGCATGAATCCCTATACATCGCTCTGGACGGGCGTCCATGAGGAGGATGGGCCTTCGGTCTTCCATCTCGTCCTGCTCGACGCCGGACGCACGCGGGCTCTGGCCGACCCCGTCGGGCGGGAGGCTCTGCGGTGTATTCGCTGCTCGGCGTGTGTCAACGTCTGCCCGGTGTACCGTCGCGCTGGCGGACACGCCTATCACTCGGTCTACGCAGGCCCGATCGGCGGGATCTTGCAGCCGCAGCTCTCGGGTGAGCGTGGACCGTCGGCCAGCCTGCCATACGCTTCTTCGCTCTGTGGCGCGTGTGCAGATGTGTGCCCCGTTCGTATTGATATTCCGCGGCTTCTGGTCAACGAGCGAGCCAAGGTTGTGCGTGCCGGGCGACGAACGGTCGAGAGCTCGACGTTGCGCGCACTCGCCAAGGCGTTCGCGACGCAGGGTGGCTACGAGCGGGCGCAGCGTCTTGGCCGCTCGCTCCAACGCGTCGCAGTCAGCGACGGTCGCGTGCGGTGGTTCCCCGGGCCGCTCGCCGGATGGGGTCGTGCGCGCACGCTTCCAGGTGTCGCCGAGCAGACGTTCCGCGAGTGGTGGAGCGAGCGCGATGGAAGCGCGTAGCGCCGTCCTCGGTCGGATCCGCGCCGCGCTCGAGACGAGCGGGCGCGTACGGCCGTCCGAGCCGGTCGCATCGACGACTGCGCGCGATCCGTCCCTCGATCTCGTCGCCTTGCTCGCAGATCGCGTGCGCGGGTATCGGGGGGAGGTTGTGATTGCCGGGGATCTGCGCGTTGCGATCGAGGCCGTTCTCGAACGCCATGGCGCGCGTCGAATCGGGATCTCGGCCAGCCTCCCGGCCGAGCTCCGACCGGCCGAGGCCAAGCTTGTCGTTGATACGGGATTGGCGCCGCACGAGCTCGATGCCCTCGACGGATCGCTCACGACCTGTGCTGGCGCGTGTGCAGAGACCGGCACGATTGCGCTCGACGGCGGCGCTGGCCAGGGGCGGCGGGCGCTGACGCTTGTGCCAGACCTCCACGTCTGCGTCGTCGCCCGTACGGCGATCGTCGAGACGTTCCCGGAGCTTCTGGCACGTCTTCGACCCTCCGTTGTTGCGGGTCGGCCGCTCGTTCTCATCTCCGGCCCGTCGGCGACGTCGGACATCGGGCTTGAGCGCGTCGAAGGGGTACACGGGCCTCGTCGGCTCGTCGTGATCATCGGCCCCGAACTCTGAGGGCTACTGTTAGGCGCTGACGGGGTGTGGCGCAGCCTGGTAGCGCGCCTGGTTTGGGACCAGGAGGCCGTCGGTTCGAGTCCGACCACCCCGATTGCTTCTTGAAGCGACGTTGCGTTCTCCTCAACACGCAATCGGGGTCTAGACAAGCCGTCGGTAGATGTGGAGTTCCCGGTAGTGGCGGACATCCGCTACCCAGTAGGTCTTGTCTTGGTTACAAGCAGGGTCAGGCTTCGCCGGATTCGTCCATCCGTCTCGCGGTTGTCCGCTGCTTCCATCCGGGATCCCTGCCCTCAAGCCGGGTCGAAATCAAAACATTGGCCGGCGGCCAAGGATCCTTGCGGGCGGACGCACCTTCGCCATGCCAGCGACGAGAACCGGAGCCGCGAGAGAGTTTGCAACGATCAGTTGCAAGCGTTGCCTTCGACCGGGCGCTTCCGTCTCCGTCGGTCTCGCCACCGCTCCTGGTCTCGACGCGTCGGTTCCTGGTGGTTGCAGGACTGGCCAGGGCTCAGCGGCTCCTCTCGTAGCGAGGGCGGACGACTGTTGCGCAAGAGATGACAGCGAGAACACGGGCCGCGCAAGAGCGCTTGCAACTGATCGTTGCAAGCGCTCTTTCGGCCGGCCCTTTCGTCACGCCCCCGGCGCTACCCTTCAGGCCCTCGTCGAGCCGGATCGGGTTCAGCCGGATCGCGGCCCCGCGTCGGATACCGTCCCCCTATGCGCGCGCTGCTCCTCATCTCCGTGTGCGCAGCGATTGTGTGCAGCCCTGGCGGGGCGGCTTCGACCGCCTTTCGGGGCTCCGTCGTCAGGCTCTCACCGACGGTTCGCACGACCATGACTGGCAACTCGTGGCATAGCGGCTGCCCAGTTCCACTCGGTGATCTCCGTCTCGTCCGCGCGAGCCACTTGGGGTTCGACGGGCGGGTACATCAGGGGCGCCTCGTTGTGCATCGGGATGTCGCGGCCGGTGTTCTCGCAGTGCTGCGGCGGCTCTACCGCGATCGTTTCCCAATCCGCCGGATGGTGCCGATCGACGCCTACGGCGCGAGCGACTATCGCTCGATCGAGGCGGACAACACGTCCGCGTTCAACTGTCGCTACATCGACGGAACGACGCGCTGGTCGAACCACGCCTACGGCAAGGCGATCGACGTGAACCCGATCGAGAACCCGTACGTCGGCTCAGACGGCACCACGTCGCATCCCGCGAGCGTGCCGTACCTCCGGCGAACCCCGTTCCGTCCGGGGATGGCGGTCGAGGGTCATGCGGTGGTTCGCGCCTTCGACCTGGCAGGGTGGGGTTGGGGCGGACGCTGGTCGGGCGTCAAGGACTACCAGCACTTCTCAGCGGACGGTGCCTAGGCACTCCAGTAGGTTCCGCGCCGGACTTCGCTCTCCGCTGCCACCTTGAATACCACCACCTGGTTCGAACCGAGAAAAGCGGGCGGCGAGGCTCGAACTCGCGACCCTGAGGTTGGAAACCTCATGCTCTACCAACTGAGCTACACCCGCATGGTTGAAGAGTAGCGAGCGATGCGCGGTTGGCCAGTCCCGTCACCGCACCTTCGCCCTCTTGGTGGCGACCGTCTTGCCGGCGACGACCCAGGTAAACGTCGTTGTCGTCGCGAGGCCCTTGCTCGGGACACGAAGCGTGCTCGATGACGGCTGCGCTGCGGTGAGTACGCCAGCGAGGCAGCGTTTCTTGCCGACCGAGGTGAAACAGAGCTTGTACGGAGTACGCACCGTGAGCCCCGTCGCTCTGAGCGTTGCGAGAGCAGGGCCTCCCGCCTTCGACGGTTTCACGGTGCCCGTGTATCGGGGGCTCGGCGGTGGCGCGACCTTGAACGCGACGACGTTCGAGTACCCGTTGGCGCAAGCTTCGTCGTAGTGGTCTTCAATAAAGCAGTCCTGGTCGGGTTGCGCCTCCATCATCACCCAGTAGGAGCCGTCGGGAAGTTTCGTCTCCGAGCGCCAGACGCCGGATGCTGCCTCGTCGTTGGTCAAGATTTCGTTGAGCACCACGTTGCCCTCGAGGAATTGGCCGTCGGTCGCCCGATCCGGCTTGCTCGCGACGTAGAACGTGATGTACGTCGAGCGTGGCGCAGTGAACGTCGCGCCGGCGTACCCGTCCGTCGGAGTCACGGCGCCGAGCAACGGGGCGACCGCTGCTGCGGGCGTCACGAGGACGAGGGCCGCGAGAATGGCGGCAGGAATGATCCTGTACACGATCGGTTCTCCCCTGTTCGATGACCCCAACGATGCGCTCGACGATCATCGCACAGCCGCGCGATCGTCTAGGCTCGACCCGTGCGCCGCGCAGCAGTTGCTCTGACGATCCTCGCACTCGCGATCGCTGCCGGGCTCGCGAGCGCTGCGTCTCCGCTCAGGGGGTTCAGCCAGGGCGTCGCCGCTGGTGAGATGACGTCGACGAGCGCTCGGCTGTGGACGCGAGCCCCGAAGCCTGGGGCGGTATCGCTGATTGTCGTACCTGCGGAGACCGCGGGAGCCGTCAGGACCTTCAAGCTGGACGCCCGCCAGGCAACTGATTTCACCGTTCAGCGCGTCGTCAAGGGCCTCAAGCCTGGAACCACCTACCGCTACACCTTCTCGCAGAAGGGCGCTGCCGCGAGCGTGCCCGGCATTTTCACCACTGCGCCCTTGCCAGGCGTGAACAAGCGGGTGCGGTTCGCGTTCACCGGTGACGCCGACGCGACGCCTGGTCCGAACGGGAAGCCAGCGTTCAACGGCTTCCAGACGTACGCGCGGATGGTTGCCGAGAACAACGACTTCAACATCAACATGGGCGACACGATCTACTCCGACTCCGAGGTCGCGGGTGCACCACCTGCCGTTCGTGTCTCGGAGAAATGGGCGAAGTACAAGCTTGGGCTGGCACTTGCGCCCACCCGCGCCGTCCGTGCGGCGGCGGGGCTCTACAGCCACTGGGACGACCACGAGTTCATCAACGACTTCTCGCGTCCCGAGAACGGCGACAGCGTCTACGCCTTCGGGGCTACGGCCTTCATGAACTACAACCCGGTGACGTTTACACCGGCCAAAGGGATCTACCGCACGTTCCGCTGGGGCAAGAATCTCGAGCTCTTCTTCCTCGACGAACGCTCCTTTCGAAGCAGCAAGGTCGCGTCGATCTGCGGCGGAGATCTCGCACCCACCGCACCCACCGCCGTCCGCTCCGCATTCGCTGCGCTCGCGCCGTCACTCGCCGCCCCGGTGGCGCCGGAGTGCCTTGCCGCGATAAACGACCCAGCACGCACGATGCTCGGCGCGGCACAGCACGCGGAGTTCATCCGTGCGATCCGCGCCTCGACAGCGACCTGGAAGGTCGTCATGAACGAGGTGCCGATGATGCAGATCTACGCGCTTCCATACGACCGGTGGGAGGGCTACGCGGCAGAGCGGCGGCAGCTGCTGGCCGATCTCGCCGGTGTTGCGAACGTTGCGTTCCTGACGACCGATACGCACGCGCACCTGATCGGCGAGATCCGCACCACGACTTTTGAACCACCAGGCCCCGTCTCGACCGGGATCTGGGAGGTGATCAGTGGGCCAGTGGCCACGAACACGTACGCGAAGGAGATAGACGAAGCCCTCGGCTCAGCAGGTTCCGGTGACTTCATTACCTCGCTCTTCCTCAAGCCGCCGCTCCCGCGTGGGCTTGGATTGCAGTGCACCGCGACCGATGTGTATGGCTACTCCGAGGTCACTGTCACCGCCACCACGCTCACAGTTGCACCAAAGGCTGCGGCCGGCGGACCGGTCAAGGAGACGACCGGCGCGACCTGTGCGCCGCTCGTGCTTCGCGCACGCTGATTCAATCCATCGGGTGAGTGTCTCGGACGAAGAGCGCGGGCTCGCCCGCTATCGGGTCTTCCTCGCGATCCCGTACACGCGCTCGCTTATCGGCTGGTCGCTCGTGGCGCGCATGCCGATCGCCATGACGCCCCTGGCGCTGCTTCTCCTCGCGCGCGAGCATGGGGCAACATACGCCGCCGCCGGCGCGGTGGTCGCGGCCTATGGCCTTGCGCTTGCGGTCGGTTCCCTCGTTGCGGGTCGGCGGGTTGATCGCCGCGGCCCGAGTGGTGTCCTTCTCAGCCGTGCTGTCGCATTCCCCACGTTGCTTGTTGTGGTCATCGTCCTCGCCGCTGTCGATGCTCCGACGTACCTCCTTGGGCTGGCCGCCGCCGCCGTCGGCGCAGCGAGCCCGCCGGTGTCGTCGACTGTCAGAATGGTCTGGCCGCGGATCCTGCCGGACACGCTCCGTTCGACGGCGTACTCGCTTGAGGCGGTCGCACAGGAGACGATCTTCGTCATCGGCCCCCTGCTCACCGCGCTGCTCGCGCTGATTGATCCTGCGCTCGCGCTCGGTGTCACCGCAGCCGCCGCGCTCGTGGGAACGCTTGCGGTCGCATGGCTGCCACCGGTGCGGGAGGCAGGCTCGGGTGTAGCGTCCGGCGGTGGGCTCCTCGGTGCGCTCGAGGCGCCAGGGATGCGAACACTCGTGGTCTACTCGCTCATCATTGGCCTCTCCTTCGGCGCTATCGAGGTAACGATGCCCGCGTTCGCCGAGGGCCACGGCGCCCGAGAGCTTGGTGGTCTTGCGCTCGCGGCGTTCTCGGCGGGAAGCCTGGTGGGCGGAATCGTCGCGGGCGCTTTGCCGGGCGGCGACGACCGAGCCCGATTCCTGCGCTATGCATGCCTCCTGGGACTGTCGCTTGCGGTGTTCGAGGTGGCGTGGTCAATCCCATCCCTGTGCGCAGCCGCGTTCATCGCAGGACTCCCAATCGCCCCGGCGGTCGCCGCTCTGTACGGTCTCGTCGATCGGGTTGCGCCGAAGTGGGCGATTGCCGAATCGTTCGCATGGTTCGGGACCGCCATCATGTTCGGCCTCTCAATCGGCACGGCTGTCGGTGGCGCTGTGGTTGACGGCGCCGGCACGCGCTGGTCACTTGCGATCGGCCCTGCCGCCGCGCTCGTCGCCGCCGGGTTCGTCGTGCTGCGCCGCGCGACCCTCGTGCGGGTAGAGACGGCGACATGACCAGTGTCTACCCTGATGGCATGCGCCCGTAGCTCAGGGGACAGAGCGGCGGACTTCTAATCCGCGGGTCGGAGGTTCGAATCCTCCCGGGCGCACTGTGACTGGCGATCTGAGCCAATGATGCCGCGTCGACATGTGCGCCTTGGGGTTGCCATCGTCATGCTCGCTGTCGCCGTGAGCTGCGTCGTCGGGCTTGCAAAGGCGCTCGATGACCTGGACGCCCGGATCACCCGGAATGAGTCTCTTGACTACCTCGACCGGCTGGTCGCCGGTGGCAACGGCGTCGTTGGGAGTCAGGCGCTGGCCTTCCAGGCGAAGGCGTGGATCCCCGCGACGGAGACCTACGCGGTGATCGTTGGCCCAGACTTCAAGGCGGCCAACGAGTACACCAGGGACTACGCGGCGGACTTCTTGAACTACCTGCTCTTTCCTCGCCGGCAGGCTGACGACGCGCGCTGGATCGTGTGTTACGGCTGTGACCGCATGGCGTACGGTTCTCGGTTCGAGACGCTGTTCGATGCGGGCGACGGCTACACCTTTGGGCGGCTGCGATGACCGTGCGAGCGATCGTCGGACTGTTCGGTCTCAACCTCGGCCTGCTTGCTGTCGGCATCGCCGTTCTGTACGCGCTTCGGCCCTATCGTTCGGTCGGCGAGGTCGGCCGGCTCGGCGGGTTGGCCTATCTCCTTGGCGTCGCCGCGACCGGGGTCGTGTTCACGTTCGAGCTCGCCGTGGGACTCCCACTCGGGCTCACCGGGATGGTCGCGACGCTCGTCGTTCTTCCTGCCGTGGCGAGCGCCGTCGGAGCGCGACGAGGTCATCGCCTCCCAGTTTTCTCGGTTGGCCCTATTCGTCTTCCGACCGTTCATCCGGTCGCGGCCCTGGCCGGCGCTGGCCTGATCCTCTACCTGGAGACGCTCTTCAGAGCGGGACGTCTCAACGGGCTCTTCGAGTGGGACGGCTGGTCGTTCTGGGTTCCAAAGGCTCTCGCGATCCACGAGTACCGGGGACTCGACGAGGCATGGTTCACCACGCTGCCGGGCGCATCCTATCCACCCACCGTTCCCGCCTTCGAGGCGGCGGCGTTCCATTTTATGGGTGCCGTCGATCCGATCACTCTGCACCTTCTCTTCTGGGGATTTCACGCAGGATTTCTCTGGGCAGTGCTCGGTCTGCTCTCGCCCAGGGTCCGTAAGACGATTCTTGTTCCGTGCCTGCTTGCGCTTGCCGTGCTTCCCAACATCGTCTGGCGCGTGCTGAACCCGCAGGGCGACCTCCTTGTAGGACAGCTCGTCGTAGCCGCCGCATTGCTCGTGTTGCTGTGGTTGGACGAGCGCCGGCCGTGGCATCTCCCTGCGGCGACGGTTCTGCTGGCCGGCGCAATGCTTACGAAGCGGGAGGGTCTTCTCCTTGCTGCGTGCCTCATCGCTGCAGCCGCGACAGCGAGCTGGAGCAGTCGGCGTCGAGATTGGCCGCGGCTCGCCGCGGTGCTTGGTGCAGCGTTTCTCCTGTCGCTGCCTTGGCGAATCTGGTTCACGGTCAACGGTCTCCCGAGCGACGCGCCAGACGGCGGGTTCCTCGGAATCCTCGACCACCTCGACCGCGGTTGGCCGGCGTTCCAGCTCTCCGTTCGCACCCATCTGTCTGTCGATCTCTGGTTCTTCGCGTGTGTCCTCCTACTGGTGGGCGCTGTTCTTGCCGCGATCGCGGGGCACCGCCGAATAGGTGCCTTTGCCGCGACCTTTCTCGGGCTCGCGATCCTCGGATCGATGTGGGTGGTCTGGTCGATCCCGGAGCTCCCACTCACGCAGGACGGCGCTGTCAACCCGATTGTTCGGCTCGTCGGCTCCTCGGCGCTCTTTGCCGCAGCCGTGTTGCCGCTGCTTCTAGAGCGGGCCTGGGCGAGCAGTGCGCCGGTACCGTCGCTCGAACGTGCGAAGCGGCTTGCGCCTCCACTGCCTCGTACTACAGGCGCTCTGGTTCTTGTCGGCGCGCTGCTGCTCTATCCCGCGGCTCTCCTCGCATCAGGTCCGCCCGTCTTTCCGTCGACGTCGGATTGCCGACCTGCGCCAACGAGCGAAGGCACTCTCCGCGCTGTCTTTGGGCGCTTCTCCACGATGCAGGAGGCCATCGCCCTCGTCGCTCGCGTACGCGAGGTTGGGTACACCCAGGCCAACGCCGAGCCTGACGGCTGCGGGCTCGTTCGGGTCGCGGTGCACGGCGTGACGTCTATCGCGGGTGGCCGCGACCTCCAGCGTGAGGCCGGGACGGTCGACCTGCACCCGACCCTTGAGCAAGACGACTGACCGGCCGTATGGTCGCCAATTGACGCAGACTGTCGGGATCATCAGCCCCGGGGCGATGGGGAGCGTGCTCGGGGCGCGGCTCGGCGAAGGCGGGTGCCGCGTGATCGTTGCGCTCGATGGGCGCAGCGAGCGGACGTGCCGCCTGGCAGCAGAGGCGGCGCTCGAGGATGTCGGCTCCCTCGCAACGCTCGTTGACGAGGCAGACATTCTCCTCTCCATTGTTCCTCCGGGTGAAGCTGCCTCCGTCGCCTCCGAGTTAGTCGTGTCCGCTCAAGCGACCTCCGCTCGGCCGCTCGTCGTCGATCTCAACGCGGTCGCTCCGTCGACTGCAGTCCAGCTCGCTGAGACGCTCGCGGTTGCCGGGATCGAGCTCGTTGATGGTGCGATCTCAGGTCCACCGCCAACCCGGTCGGGCCTGACGCGCATCTATATCTCCGGTCCGCGGGCCGCCGAGGTGGCTCGGCTGCCGTTCGCGGGCATCGAGCTGCGCGTCGTAGGCGACAGCGTGGGCCTCGCCTCCGCGGTCAAGATGTGCACCGGGTCGGTGTACAAGGGCAACGTGGCGATCTTCGCGCAGGCGCTACGAACCGCGCATTCGTACGGCGTCGTCGACGCGGTGCTCGACGATCTCGTTGCTACCGGCACCGCCGATCGCGACCGTGCGGGGGAGACACTCGCGCGGGCTTCGGCTAAGGCCTGGCGCTACGTTGCCGAGATGGAGGAGATCGCGACGACGCAGGCAGCTGCAGGCCTCGACCCGTCTCTCTTCGAGGCGTTGCGCGATGTCTACGCTGAACTCGCGCTGCTGGCTCCGAGTACCGATCTGGAAGCCGCCGCTGGGGCGGACCTCAAGACGGTGCTCGATGGTCTCGCATCGTCTGACAAGTAGATTCGGCGAATGAGTAGCGCCGTCCGGCCCAGCCCGGGCACCGTCACCGACCCGCTCCGGGCGTTTGTCCCTCGGCTTGCAGCCGACTGGCTGCGGGATGACCCGGGGACACGGGCTCGGACGTTTGAGGGCACTCTGGTGTTTGCGGACGTCTCGAGCTTTACAGAGCTGACCGAGAAGCTCGCGCGACGTGGGCGCGAGGGTGCGGAAGAGATCACGTTCGTCCTTGACGCCGCATTTGCCGAGCTCATTGGAGCCGCGTATGCCCAGAACGCCGACCTGCTCAAGTTCGGCGGCGACGCGGTATTGCTGCTGTTTCGCGGCGCGGAGCACGAGCAACGTGCGGCGTCGGCTGCCTGGGGGATGCAAGCCGCACTTTCAGGCATGCGACGGCTGTCGACGTCTGCTGGACCCGTTCGGTTGCAAATGTCGATCGGTATTCACTCGGGAGCGTTTCACCTCTTTCTGGTTGGAGGTGTGCACCGCGAGCTCGTTGTCGCAGGGCTCGATGCAACCGCGTGTGTCGATACCGAGGCGGCGGCCGCCTCGGGTGAGGTCACGTTGAGCGCCTCAACTGCAGCGTGCCTTACGCCCGAGCTTCTTGGGGCCACCCGCGGTGGCGTCGTTGTGCTGGCTCGCGACCCTGTGCTCGAACCTGTCGTACCACCGTTCTTCGACCCGTCAGGTGTCGATCTTGCGCAGCTGCTGCCAGCCGCGGTGACGCGCGAACTCCGTGGCAGGCCAGCCGATCCGGAGCATCGCCACGTAGCCGTGGGGTTCGTTGAGATCGGCGGCACGGACGATCTCCTCGCCCGCTCCGGCCAGGAGGCGCTCGCCGAGGCGCTGGATGAGCGTATCTCGGCAATTCAGGAGAGCTGCCGAAGCTTCGACGTCACGTTCGCACAGACCGATATCAGCAAGGGAGGAGTGAAGGCGATCCTGCTCGCCGGTGCACCGCGAAGCGCTGGTGGCGACGAGGAGGAGTTGATGTTGCGGGTGGGCCGCGCGATCATAGAGAGTCCGGGGCGGCTGCCCGTGCGCGTCGGTGTGAACGCAGGCCGTGTCTTCGCAGGCATCGTGGGGCCTCCGCTGCGTCGCACGTACACCTTCTACGGCGACGCGATCAACACCGCAGCGAGGATCATGGCCCGCGCAAAGAGCGGGCATCTCCTTGTTCACGAGGACGTCGTGGAGCGGTCGCGAACGACCTACGCGCTCACGGAGCTCAAGCCGTTCCGTGCAAAGGGCAAGGAAGAGCTCGTACGCGTGGCGGATGTTGGCCCGCCACTCGGAGAGCGAGAGCCGGAATCCATCGGCCCGTTTGTGGGACGGGAGCACGAGCTCGATGCGCTGTTTGCGGCGCTACAGGACGCCCGCGAAGGTCACGGTTCGCTCGTGTTCGTCACGGGCGAGCCGGGGCTCGGCAAGACGCGCCTGCTCGGAGAACTCCGTGCTCGGACGGCCGGAATCCGCACGGTGCGTGCGCAGTGCGCCCAGTTCTCTGCCAATCGGCCCTATGGCGCAGCAGGTGCAGTCCTCCGTCGGGCGCTCCAGCTCGGGCCGCACGCCTCGGCCGGAGAGACCGAGCTTCGCCTCCGTGACACGGTCGAAGCAGCTGCGCCCGCACTGGTTCCCTGGGTGCCGCTCCTCGGCGCGGTGATGGGTCTTGAGCTCGCGCCCACACCCGAGACGGACGCCCTTGACGAGCAGTTCGTGTCGGAGAGGATCTCGGATCTGGTTGAGAGCCTGCTCGGCGAGCTTGTTCCCGATGCTGCACTCGTCGTCGTCGACGATGTTCACTTCATGGACGAGGCCTCGGCGGAGCTGTTTGGCCGGATCGCCAGGGGTATTGCGCAGCGCCATTGGTTGATCGTGGTCGCCCGGCGCGAGTGGGACGGCGGTTTCCGGTCTCCACCTGACGTCCCCCTTGTCGAGCTGCAGCTCGAGCCACTCGATCGGTCTGCAGCACACCTTCTCATCGACCAGCTCACCGAAGAGGCCCCGCTCTCGAGACATGTCTCCGACGCGGTAGTCACGCGTGCGGCCGGCAGCCCGCTCTTCCTCACGGAGATCGTTGCGGCACTTCGCGCCGGCGCCGATCTTGCCGCGCTACCGGAGTCGGTCGAGGCTCTGCTCGCTGTCCAGATCGACCACCTGGCAAGTGCCGATCGAGCAGTGCTCCGTCAGGCATCAGTACTCGGAGCGCGCTTTACGCGGTCGATGTTCAACGCAGCACTCGAGTTCAGGGAGGACGACGGCGAGGCGGTTCTGGAGCGTCTCCGTGAGTTCCTCGTCGCCGACGGCGAAGGGGGCGTGAGATTTCGTCACGGCCTCGTGCGTGAAGCTGCGTATCACGGTCTTTCGTTTCGACGACGACGCGAGCTGCACTCAACCGTCGCCGTGGCCCTCGAGCAGAACGCAGGGGGCGATGCTGATGTGATTGCCGAGCAGTTGACGCACCACTTCTACCAGGCCGGCGCTTGGGAGAAGGCGCTGCGTTACGGTCTCCTCGCCGGCTTGGCGGCGCAGCGTGGGTACGCGAACGTCGATGCCGCGGCTCTTCTCGATCGAGCCGTTTCCGCGGGTCGCCAATGGCGGCAGGCACGACCCGAAGCGGTCGCGCTGGCGGCCGAGGCGCTCGGCGATGTGCGCAGCACGCTCGGCGAGCTCGACCAGGCGCGCGCGGCCTATCGCATCGCCCGACGGCGGGTAGCCGGCGACGCCGTCGAACAGGCACGGCTGATGCGCAAGGAGGCCACTGCCGCCTTCCGACTCGGCGCGTACCTCGATGCGCGGAAGGTGTTGATGCGGGGGCTGGCGGGTCTCAACGACGTACGCAGCGTCCCCGCCACAGCGCAACGCGCACGACTTGAGGCTCTCCTTGGGATTATCGCCGCCTGGCAGGGCCGTCCGCGAGAGGCGGTGACCTGGTACGAGCGTGCGATCGCAGACGGAGAGGCGGTCGGTGCGAAGAAGGCGCTCGCCCACGCGCTTGCCGGGCTCGATCTTGCATACAACGCGCTCGGTGAGCCCGAGCGAGCGGTCTCAAGCCATCGAGCGCTTGAGATCTACGACGAGCTCGGCGACCTCGTGAAGAAGGGCGGTGTTCTCAACAATCTCGGGCTTCTCTCGTACTACAGCGGCAGCTGGAACGAGGCGCTCGACTACTACCGACGGGCGCGGGAGGCATGGGAGCAAGCGGGAGACACGCGCAGCGTCTCGATGGCGTCGTTCAATGTCGGCGAGATTCTCTCCGCGCAGGGCCGGCTCGACGAGGCCGAGCCACTTCTTCGGGAGGCCGAACGCGCGAGCCGCGCGTCTGGCGGCGCAACCGATATCGCCGAGTCCATTGTCGAAACTGCGCTTCTCGACGCTCGTCGAGGGAGGATCGACTCAGCACTCCAACAGCTTGCACAAGCGAGGCGTGCCTTCGAAGAAGCAGGGGATGCCCAGGCGGTTCTGCTGGTCGATGCGCGAACGGCGGAGGCACTTGCTCTGGGCGGAGAGCTTGAGAAGGCCGCAAAGCTCGCCGCCGAGGCGCTTGCACGTTCGCAGCGTGACGATGGTGCGGCACTCACCCGGCCCGTCCTCCTCCGTGTCCTCGGTCAGGCACAGCTCGCCGCAGGCGAGGAGTCATCAGCGCGGGTGGTGCTTGAGCAGGCGCTCGACGAGGCTCGAGGAGTGCGGTTTCGGTACGAAGAGGCGCTCACTCTCGATGCACTCGCGCGGCTTGGTGCCCCGGATCTCGCCGGTCTTGTCGCGATCCGCGACGGCCTCTTCAAGCAACTCGGCATCGTCTCGATGCCATCGTTCCCCGTCGCTCCCTGAACGAGGTTGGGGCCCCAAAATGGAGCCCCAACCTTGAATGCTCAATCGCTGACGGGCGCCGTCGAACGTCCTAGCCGCCCCACGCCTTCGGGTCGTACGCGGCCTTCCCGTCTTGGGTCAGAGCGGACGAGTTCGCCACGTACGGGACGGTGAAGGTGATCACTGCATTGCCGCTCGTGTCGACCGCCCGGCTATTGATCCAGGGGCCTCGAACCTTGCCGAGGCCTGTCATCTTGATCGTCTTCGGGCTGCTTGGAAGCAGGCCCCACCACCGGCCGGGAAGCGTGTCGTCCCCGACGAGCGTCGCGAGCGCGTTGACCTTCGTCGTAAACTTCAAGTTGGTACCAAGGCACACGTCTACGTGCTTCCACTTCTTTCCGGTGCTGATAAGCCACGACTGCGGGACGATCACCTGGAATACCCCATCCGTCGTCAAGGGCCGGATGTCGAACTGCACGCCGTTGACGTTGGTGTCGAAGCCGGGGCAGCCACCAGCCGGTGGTGAGTCGCTGAGCGCGCTGAGGAACACGTCGGTGGCCTGCGCGGGTGTCCCGGCGTTGACCGTGTACTGCACGCCGTTTTGCGAGCCCGACACCGTGCATGTAGTGCCCACGCACGTCTCCTGATCGAGCAGCTCTGCTCCGCACGGGAGGACGTCGAGCGAGAGTGCGCCATTCGGCGGCGAAATCGTCGCCGTACCGCCTGTCACCGAGGCCGTGGAGCTCGAGACTGGCTCGTCCGTAGTGCTGTAGAGGTCAGCTCCATCACGGGTGACGGTGTACGTCAGCGTTGCTACCTCGCCCTCGCCCAGGCTGCCGCTCCAGGTGAGCGTGTCGGGCGCGCTGATGACAGTGGTGCCGGGTGTGACGTTCGGCGCGCTAGCGACGAAGTGCGTCCCCACAGTCGACTCGACCACCGTGAAGCTCGCAGGCACCGCGACGGCAGCACCGAGATCGTCCACGAGCTCATTCGCGTCTATCGGGCCGGGCGAGCCTGCCTGATATGTATCGGCGCCTGGCTGGGTTGCCCAACCCTGGAGCGCCGTTGCATCCGCGTCGGCGCCGATGCCGATCGAGACGACGCGGATCCCGGCGTTCTTCGCAGCGTTTGCCGCGGTCGCCGCAGCGCTCTGGTTGCTGAGCCCGTCGGTCATGAGAACGATCGCCTTCGCTGCGCTACTTGAGGCGAGGTTCGCCTGGGCCGCGGTGATTCCCGCAGCGTGTGGGCTGCCCCCAACGGCGACGGCGATTCCGCTGATCGCCGCGATTAAGCTCGCTTCATCTGTCCCGAAGGCGCTCAGCGTGGTCGCCGAGGCAATGCGGTAGGTGACGATGCCAACGCGGTTTGAACGCGAGAGCGCACCGTCGTCGCTTCCGTCGCGGGCGTCGAGCGCGTGAACGAACGCGGTCGCAGCGGATTTGAGGTGGGTCAGTTTTTGGCCCGCCATGCTTCCCGACACGTCGAGTACAAGCTCGATGTCGGTTGCGTTCCCGGTCTCACCCGCATGGCCGGTCACGGTCACCGTAACGTCGGTCGTCCCGTCGCAGACGAGTGGCGCGCTGCTCGCGAGTGCCTTCGTGGCTTCGACCGACGGTGGAACTTCGGCGCTCGACGCTGTACCTGCAAACGCGGCAATACCGATCGCACTGACGAGCGCTACGAGCGCCCCAAGGTGACTCTTGCGCATTCCCCCCGACCTCCCCGATCAGAACATGTCACTGACGGAGCCGAGTCTACAACGGGACGATTGGCAGAGCGAACTTGCACCGAGTCTTTACGGGGTGTCTACGGCGTTCTCCGCAAGACGCTTGGCAAGAACGGCCAGGAGCTTCGCCTGCACCGTTGAGTCGTCGCGCAACAGTCGTGCGAAGGCGCGATCACCGATCACCAGCGTTCGTACGTCACCCGAGGCGACGACATCAGCCGTTCGGGGCGAATCTGTGAGCAGTGCGATCTCACCGAAACAGTCCCCGGAGGTGAGGGAGGCGATCTTCCGGCCGTTTCTCCGAACGTCGGCTGTCCCGCCGACAAGGACGACGAACTCGTGGCCGCGGTCGCCCTGCCGCGCAAGCACCGTCCCCTCTGGCTGAGCGAGCTCGTCCGCGATCATGGCGATGTCCTCGAGTTGGCGCTTCGAGCAGGTGGCAAAGAGCGGCACGCGCTTCAGCATCTCGACCTTCGCGTTCTTGCGGAGCATTCCCGGCGAGTCTAACGCGGCAGGCGGAGCCCGAGGCGCCGCGGTAGCCCTGCGACGAAGGAGCTCACCGGGTCAGGCTTGCGCCCCTCATCGATCGCATCGTCACGCCGAACGAGCGCGCGACGAATGAGGGTTCCGCCTGCGTAACGGAGCGGCTCGGGTGGCATCAGCTTTCTACTCGGCTCCACGATCGCGAGCCGGGTGAGCTCGTCGCGGCGGTCGAGTGCCAGTCGCGCAAGGATCTCGCCGCCAAGGTACGTGGGGCCGACGCCGTTGCCGGTAAAGCCAAAACCGTGGTGCACCGCGCCGCGCGTGCCGAAGATCGGCAGGTGCGTCGGAGAGACATCGATCGGCCCGCCCCAGGCGTGCGTGATCCTCCGATCCCGGAGTGCAGGAAAGAACCGTCGCAGAGCCTCAGCTGCATGATCGGCGGCCCTCCGGTCGACATCGAGGCGACCGCTGTGGCGGGCCCCGAAGCCCATCCTTCCACCGCCCCAGCCGAGAGCGATTCTTCCGTCACGCGTCGTGCGGAAGTAGTGCAGGAGCGTGCGGCAGTCGCAGATGTTCTCTCCGCCCGTCCAGCCTAGCTCCTCGATCACATCGGGAACGGGCTCGGTGATCACCATGTGACTCGAAGCAACGGCGTGCGCTAGGGCGTACCCCGAGAAGCCTGCTGTAGCGCTGTTCACGGCGAGCACGGCGGCGCGCGCGCGCACGGTTCCGTGCGCGGTCGTTGCGGTTGCATCGCCTCCGAGCTTTGTGACCGGCGTGTGCTCGAAGAGGCGAATTCCGGCTTCGATCGCGCGGGCACGCAGGCCGAGCGACAGTCGCGCTGGCTGCACGTTGGCCGCGAGCGGCAGCAACATTCCGGCGAGGAACTCGGGCGAGGCGCAACGCTTCCCAATCTCTTCGCGCGTGAGCGGAACAGCGATGCCACTGGCGCCTACTGCTGCACACGCCTCGACGACCTCGTCCCATTCACCGAGCTGTGCCTCGCTCGTCGCCACCTGGAGCGTGCCGCCGCGGCGATACCACGCATCAACGCCGTTGGTTTCGCACCAAGCCCCGATCCCGTGCACAGCACGCTCGGAGGCACGGCACACCTCGACCGCCTGCGTATCGCCGACGCGGTCACGGAGAATCGGGAGATCGTCCCAGAGTGTGGAGACGAACCCACCGTTTCGGCCGCTCGGACCATGTCCGGCGAGTCCGGCCTCGAGCACCACGATGTCTGCCCCAGGCTCAAGGTGCTTCAGCTGCCAGGCCGTCCAGAGCCCGAGATAGCCACCGCCGACGATGACGACATCGGCGGTCGTATCGGCTGCGAGTGGCGTCGCTCTCTCGACTGATCCTGCGTCCTCGAGCCAGAAGCCGTAGCGCGTATGTCGCAGGGTTTCCACGGCAACGAGCCTAGCTTGCAAGAGGAGCTCGTACAGGCTGAAGACTCGGCGCTTGGCCTGTGCTTCTCGATCGACGACTTCGGCTACTCGTCGCTTGCGTACCGTCGACCCCTCCCGAACGGGAGCGACTCGTCGCTCCCGACCATGCGTATGCACTGGGGTATTTCTTGACTCGGCCGCTCCCCGGACTAGAGTTTCTGCGGTGGATCGCCGAGCGCCGCGGGATTCGTCTGGACGATTGACCTGGAGTCGAACTCTCGAAGCACGTGGCTCGTAAGGAATATCTCGATCTCGGGTTGTGCAGGAATACGACCCAGACCTGAGGAGGTCATCGATGTCCCGCACGACGCTCATCGTTCTGCTCGCCGCGATCGCCTCGATTGCTAGCACCGCCACCGCAGCTGGCCCGGGCGGGCCGACGGCGGTTGTCGACCCGACAGGCCCCCAGGCCCCGCCTGCACCAATTGTCGCCGAGTCCCTCACCAGGATTTTCCGCGGCGACGATGGCGGCGCGCTCTACCTCCGCCGGCTCGGTACCAAGGTCTTCGGCTTCGGCGAGCACCCGGGTCGTAAGTACGCCTACGTGCTTACCGGCACGGTGAGCGGCGACCGGATCAGCGGCTCCTGGTGGGACACGCCTAAAGGAACCCGCGCCGAGACGGGAGCTCTCGAGCTTCGCTGGTCGCAGCAGGGCACGCGCATCGTCCGCTCGGGTGGTCGCGATCTAGGCCCGGACGTGTTCACCTCGATTCCGGCCACCGGCATCCGCTGGCCGGTGCGGCAGGCAGCCGGCTTCCAGGCAACCACAACCGGTGACCTCGACGGCGCATTCGCCGGCGACGACGCCAGCCGTCACTACGTGCGCGAGATCGACGGCAACGTCGTCTGGGTCGCCGAGCGGGCAGCCCAGCCCGACGAGCGACCCGGTTGGGTCTCCGTCTTCGTGGGCAAGCGCAGGACAGGCGGTGGCATCTCGGGCGCCTGGGTTGACGTCCCCAAGGGCCTCGAGACGAGGAGTGGCACCTTCGGCGCGGGTCTGATCGGCACAAAGCGTGAGGTCGTGCTGGCGCTGACCGGAGCCGTTCGCACCAAGCGGCTCGTCCCAGACTACGCGCTCGACTGGGATCGCTTCGAGAGCTCGATCGCGAGCCAGCTAAACGGGAATGTTGTCGGCTACGCCTACGCAATGACGAAGAACGGTGGGTTCATCCGTTCGGGCGCCTGGGGCTCGAGGCGGCTCGCGATCGATGGCGGCAAGCTGCCGTTTACCACCGAGACGCAGGTACAGACCGCGAGCGCTGCCAAGCTCATCAGCGCCACTGCGATCGTCAAGGCGCTTCACCTGCGCGGGCTCACCGTCGACGCTCGTGTCAAATCATTCCTGCCCTCGTGCATCAAGACCGACACGAGTATCGACACGCTCACGTTCCGCGACATCCTCGATCACACGAGCGGGCTTCCCGGCGCCCGGGGGAGTGGTACGGTCGAGAGCTGCAACGGCACCGATCCGTACGACTGCCTGCTTAAGATCCTTGCCGAGGGTCGAACCCAGACCACGGCAAAGGCTTACAACAACAAGGCGTACGACCTGTTGCGTCTGCTCGTTCCGCTCGTCGCCGACCCCACGGGAACGATGGCGATTTACGACTCCTGGAAATGCAAGAACACGAAGGGCGTACTCCACCGGAAGCTCTCCACGAGATTTCTGCACTACCTGTTCGATGAAGTGCTCGGGCCGGCCGGCGCCCGTGCGAGCTTCTACCCTGGCGGAGACTTCTCGCTCAACTATCGTTGCAAGGCGACGGTCGTCGCCTGCGAGCCCAATGTCAAAGGCGAGGCCTCGCGCATCGATTTCTTCGAGCGGTCAGGGAGCGGCAAGATGTCGACCTCCGTGCTCGACTACGCACGGTTCCTGAGCGCGCTCGACCGCGGCGAGATCATCCCGAAGTCGCTCGTGGAGGCGATGAAGACCGATCGGCTCGGCTTCGACTCTGCCTTCGGCGGCCAAGCGGGTCCGTACGCGTGGAAGAACGGCGGTTGCCCGGACTTCGAGGGCAAAGGCCGCACCTGCAAGACCGTGGCCATGACCTTTCCAAGCGACATCCAGGTCTACGTCGCGGTGAACTCCGACACGAGCGGCTACACGGGCAGTCTGCAGTCGCTCGTGGGAAGCGCGTTCGACACGGCGCTCCGCTAGCGAGCGCGACATCGACGGCGTGGAGGCTGCTGGCGAGCTGATCCATTCTGCGCGGGCCGATGATCGGGGCCGTCACGATCGCGTTACTCAGCAGCCTGCAGGGTGGGACTGCATGATCATCATGCCAGCGAGACATGTGGTGCCTGCCCGGCGCTGTGGGGTCACACGGGCGGGCAAAGCGTGAGGGAGGCCCGGGGGCCTCCCTCAGACCTACCGTTCGTTTCAGGTGGCGGACGGGACTCGAACCCGCGGCCGCCGGGACCACAACCCGGAGCTCTACCAACTGAGCTACCGCCACAGCGCGGAGACCAGGATACCCGCCCGCAGCACCTCTCCCGGTCTAGCTCGGGCGTCATCCGGTCCCGCGGGAATTGCCGACCCGTCATCTACCCTTCGAGCGAGCGCACGCTTTCGGCTCCTGGCCCCGTAGCTCAGTGGATAGAGCGGCGGACTTCGAATCCGCGCGCGGAGGTTCGATTCCTCCCGGGGC
>JANNQQ010000038.1:0-13027 GCA_031400835.1 Actinomycetes bacterium
GACCGCTTCGGTGCCACGACTGCGAAGGCACAGGCGCTGCGGTTCCACGCGCAGACCGGAGGCTCGACGCTGACCGCGCAGCAGCCCGAGGTCAACATGGTTCGCGTCGCCGTTCAGGCGCTGTCCGCGGTACTCGGAGGCGCCCAGTCGTTGCATACAAATGGGTTTGATGAGGCGCTTGCGCTTCCCACCGAGCACGCCGCGACCCTCGCACTTCGTACGCAGCAAGTGCTGATGCACGAGGGCGGGACAACGGACACCGCCGATCCGCTTGGCGGCTCGTACGCGGTAGAGGCGCTCACCGTCGAGCTCGAGGAGCACGCCTGGAGTCTCATCCGTCGCATCGACGAGCTGGGTGGCGCGGTCGCGGCGATTGAGCTCGGCTTCGTCCAAGGCGAGATCGAGGAAGCGGCTTTCCGATGGCAGCAAGAGGTCGAAAGTGGCGATCGCGTCATCGTCGGGGTCAACCGCTTTACGGCAGACGACGCCGATGATCAGGTGGAGATCCATCATCTCGATCCGGCGATTGAGCAGGCGCAGTGCCAACGCACTGCGGCAGTCCGCGCTCGGCGAGACGCCAGTGCCTGCGAGGTGGCGATGGCCGAGGTCATCAGGGTCGCTGGCATCGACGAGAACCTGCTTCCTCCCCTGCGCGAGGCCCTGCGCGCGCGATGCACGGTCGGCGAACTCTGTGGCGCCCTGCGTTTGGTCTGGGGAACGTACGACCCGTAGGATGACCACGTGACCGGCCCCCGAACTGACCCCCGCCGTGGCCGTGGAGCCCTGGTTGCGATTGCGGTCGCGACAGCGGGTGCGCTGCTCGTCCCGCTCGCGTTCGCCGCACGCGGCGACCGTAGCCCGGCGACCACAGCGGCTGCAGTTCCGAACTTCGCAAAGGACGTTGCGCCGATCGTCAAGGCGAAGTGCGCGAGCTGTCATCAGCTCGGCGGCATCGCGCCGTTCGCGTTTAGTACCGAGGCAGACGTCGCGAAGCAGGCGGCGCTCATCGTGGCCGCGGTCGGTGACGGACGGATGCCGCCCTGGCCACCAGGACCTTCCTCACCGCATTTCATAGGGCAGGACGCGCGGACGCTGACCACGCGTCAGCGGAAGACTCTCCTGCGCTGGACGCAGGCGCAGCTCGTCAACCCAGGAGCTCCACGCAAGCGGACGCCGGTCGGCGCTCCCCCGGCCCTCCCCACGCAGGCACGTGCAGGCGAGCGCCTCCTGAATCTGACCCCAGCGACCCCGTACCGACCCGTTTCGCGGAACAAGGCGACCGACGACTACCGCTGTTTCCTCCTCGACCCGAGCCTGACCGAGGACTCGTTCGTCACCTCGACGCGAATCGAGCCAGGCGTGGCCTCACTCGTGCATCACGTGATCCTGTTCAGGGTCGCCCCTGCGAGCGTCGCCGACGCCGAGCGGCTCGACCGCGAGGGGCCTGGCCAAGGTTGGACGTGCTTCGGCGGTACCGGTGTGCGCCAGAGCGGTGGCGGCGGGACCGGGTTTCTCGACAGCGCTGGTTGGATCTCGGCCTGGGCGCCTGGCTCGCGCGGAGATCGACAGGCAGCCGGCACGGGAGTGCCGCTCGCGAAGGGCAGCCGCATCGTGATGCAGGTGCACTACAACCTGTTGAACGGGATCAAGACCGACGAGACGCGTGCGCTTCTCACCACTGTTCCTGCGACCACGGGTCTGACCCCGGTCGAGACGACTCTGCTCCCGGCTCCCGTTGAGCTCGCGTGCCCGAAGTCCGAATCAGGCCCACTCTGCGACCGAACAGCTGCCCAGTTCGCGCAGATCGAGAAGTACGGGCCGGAAGCTGGGCTTGTCCCGGCCGGTCTCCTGCTGCTCTGCACCAAGGATCCCTCGAAGCCTCCGACAGGGCCTACGTCGACCTGCTCACGCACGCTTCAGAGCACCACCACGATCCGGTCGGTCGCTGGCCACATGCACCTGCTCGGGACGTCGATCAAGGTCGAGCTCAACCCGGGGACCGATCGTGCCAGGCTCCTGCTCGAGATCCCACGCTGGGACTTCCACTGGCAAGGCGCCTACGTGCTCGCAAGCCCGGTACAGGCCCGGCCTGGTGACGTCGTCCGCGTCACGTGCCGCTTCGACGCCACCCGACGCGCGAGCCAAACGCCCCGCCCCGCCCCGCGCTACACGCTGTGGGGCGAGGGAACCGCCGATGAGATGTGCCTGGGAATCCTCCAGGTGACGCGAAGCTAGGAGGAGAGACAGGGTGCGGACACGGACTTTTGGGAGCACGGGTCGCGAGGTCTCAGAGCTCGGCTACGGCATGTGGGGTCTCGCAGGCTGGACGGGCTCGGACGACGGCGAGGTCGGCGAGGCGCTGCAACTCGCCGTCGATAGCGACTGCACCTTCTACGACACCGCGTGGGGCTACGGTGAGGGTGCGAGTGAGAAGATTCTCGGCCGACTGGTTCGCGCGAACCCGGATCGCCGCCTCTACACCGCGACGAAGGTTCCCCCGAAGAACCGCGCCTGGCCGAGCCGCCGCGGCTCAGCGATCGCCGACGTGTTCCCACCCGAGTACATCCGCGAGTACGCGCTGCGCAGCCTCGAGAACCTCGCGCTCGATAGCGTCGACCTCCTCCAGTTCCACGTGTGGGAAGACGCCTGGGCAGAGGATTCGGGCTGGCAGGACGCGGTCTCGGCGCTTCGCGACGAAGGGCTCATCGGTGCAGCAGGGGTAAGCATCAACCGCTGGGAGCCTTGGAACGCCCTCCGGACGCTTGAGACCGGCCTCTGCGGCGCCGTCCAGGTGATCTACAACATCTTCGACCAGGCACCCGAGGACGAGCTGTTCCCCGCCTGCCGCGAGCACGGCGTTGCGGTCATTGCCCGGGTTCCGTTCGACGAGGGCTCGCTCACAGGCCTCCTGACCAAGGAGTCGAGCTGGCCCGAGGGCGATTGGCGCAACACGTATTTCGTCCCCGAGAACCTGAACGCGACCATCGACCGCGTCGAGGCACTGCGGCCGCTGGTTCCTGAGGGAATGACGATGGCAGAGCTCGCATTGCGCTTCGTGCTCTCGAACCCCGACGTCCACACGGTGATCCCGGGCATGCGGAGCAAGCGACACGTCGCCGCGAACATTGCAGCCGCTGCGGCTGGCCCGCTCGACGGAGACCTGCTCGAGGCACTTCGCGCGCACAGATGGGATCGAGAGCCGACCGAGTGGTCGCAGTAGCAGCAGCGTTGCAGCGGTAGCCGGGCCGATGCGGGTCCTGCTCGTCTCCCAGATGTACCCAGGCCCGACCACGCCTGAACTCGGTGTGTTCGTTCAGGGGCTTGAACGCGAACTTGAGACCCGCGGACACGTGTTTGCACGCGCGGTCGTTGATCATCCAGGCGGCAAAGGGCGCCACGCCGTACTCCTGCGTGACGTGGTTCGGACGGCACGACGGTTCAAGCCGGACGTCGTCTACGCACATTTCCTCGTGCCGGCCGGTCTGCTTGGTGCGCTCGCCGGGCGGGCGCCTCTCGTGGTCACCGCCCATGGGCAGGACGTGCGAAATGCTGCTGCTTCGCGCGCGGTCAGAGCCGCCACGCGGCTCACGGTTCGCCGCGCACGATCCGTGATCGCCGTGTCTGGATGGCTCCGTGACCAGCTCGTCGACGTCGTTCCGGACGCAGCCACGAAGACGACAGTGATCGACTGCGGCGTCGATCTCTCGCGCTTCGCGCCACAGGACGCAGAAGCGGCTCGTGAGAAGCTCGGCTGGATCCCCGACGGGACGGCATTCGTCTGTGTCGGTTCGCTCAGCGAGAGGAAGAACGTGCTTGGCCTTGCTCGTGCCTTCGCGATGCGTGGCGAAGGGTCGCTCGCGTTCGTTGGTGCAGGTCCGCTGCGCGAGGCTCTCGTGGGGCTCCCTGGCGTTCACCTCGCAGGTCGCGTTCCGCACGACGCGGTGCCCACCTGGTTCGCGGCGGCGGATGTCGTCTGCCAGCCAAGCCTCGTCGAGCCCTTCGGGCTTTCGACGCTCGAGGGGATGGCCTCGGCCCGCTCGGTCGTCGCCACCCGCATCGGAGGCCCACCGGAGTTCGTTCCCCCTGAGGCTGGCACGCTCATCACTCCGGGGGACGACACCGAGCTCGTCGCCGCGCTCGACGCGGCCGCACGGCTCCCAAGGCCAAACCTCGCGGCACGAGCCGCCGCCGCAGCACACGACGTGGCGACTCAGGCCAGCCGGATCGAAGCGCTGCTTCGAGAGGCGGCTGGGGCGCCCTGACGGACGCCCCAGCTAGCACCTAAAGCGGTGGCTAGTGCGTCGCCGCGCGCGTGGCGTTGCGATCGACACGGAGTTTCGTGTCGCCCGTGACGACGACCTTGTGGATCACCCAGCCCAGCACAGCACCTGCTGCTGGTGCGACGAAGTACAGCCAGATGTCGTCGAACTTGGTGCCAATCAACGCGGGTCCGAAGCTCCGGGCCGGGTTGACCGACGCACCGCTGATCGGAATCGCAGCGACGTGGATTGCGACGAGCGCAAGAGGAATTGCGGTAAGCGCGCTTCGCCCGAACTTCTCGCTCTGCGTCGCCTGGAGAATGATCGCGAGGAAGAGTGCGGTGAGCACGATCTCGACGATGAGCGCCGCTCCTGTTCCGTATGCCGGGTTGACACCTGTGACCGTGCCTTCGACCGTCTTGCTGTCGAACGCAACTAGGACGACGAGCGCCGCGAGGATTGCACCGGCGAACTGTGCGACCCAGTACCCGATCAGATCGCTCGCCGGCAGACGCTTGTCGAGGAACATCGCAAGCGAGACAGCCGGGTTGAAGTGACCGCCCGAGACCTCTCCAAATGCGTAGAGCCCGATCATCAGCGCGAGACCGAAACCAAGCGCGATCGACACGAGCAGCGCCGTGCCAGTCTCACCCGCCGCGATGATCGCAAGCGAGCCGACGAAAACGAGCGTGAAGGTGCCGAACAGCTCAGCCAGCAGCTTCTGCATGTTTCCCATGTACCTGTTCCTTCCCAGCAGATGGACAGTTGAGCCGGTGCGGCCAATGACCACCCGGCTGTCACGCCCACGATTCGGGATCAGGCGTCGGTGTCCTGCGCGCCCGCGTCCAGGTCGGCGAGCCTGAGCTCGACGAGTGGCCTCACCGCATCCTCGATACCGGCCTCGCGTGCCACGGCAAGCGCCTCCTCGTAGCTCTCGCGGATCTTGTGCGCCGCGACTCCTTGCTTCAAGCGGTTGTCCCCCGTCACCAGGAGACGCTGGATCCGCGCCCGTGCCTCATCCCCTGCAGCCATCGCATGGGAGTATGACCGCGGCTACGATAGGGCTTCGATGGTTCCCGCTTTCGCAGCTCTGCAGGTCATCTTCTCGGCCGGACTCGTCGCCCTCGTGCTGATGCACTCCGGGCGAGAGGCGGGCTTCGGCGGGATCGGCTTCACCCCCGCGTCGCAGGGTGGCACGCACATCGTCGAGCGCAACCTCACGCGAGTGACGGTGGTCGTGGCGGTGCTCTTCGCGGTCAACACCGTGCTCCTGTACCGCCTGCTCAAGTAACGACGGCAAGTCGCTACACTGCTCGACTCCACGCGCTGGTGGCGGAATTGGTAGACGCGCAAGGTTGAGGGCCTTGTGGCCTTAGGGTCGTGGAGGTTCAAGTCCTCTCCAGCGCATGTGGTTTGGGGCCCCCACAAGGGGCCCCGTCGTGTCGATGGGACTCATTGTGGGGGCCCCAAACCACAGGCGCTGGTACCTAAGGCCTGACTTCAGTCAGCCCGCCGAGTTTTCTCAGCGACCCACCTGCCGGTTGCGCGAGGCGCCAGCATCGAACAGACGTTTGACTCTGTCCGGAAGGAGTCGTACAGTTCTTGACGAACATACGTTCTGAACCCCAATCCTCAGGAGGCACCACGGTGCAGGCCGAAACCGTGCTCACCGCGCGACAGCAAGAGATCTGGCAGTTCCTCGTCGAGTACGTGGAGGATCGCGGCTACCCGCCAACGGTGCGCGAGATCGGCGAGCACGTTGGGCTCGCGTCCCCGTCCACCGTCCACGCGCACCTGGCAAACCTCGAGCGGGTCGGGCTGATCAAACGCGATCCCACGAAGCCCCGTGCGATCGAGCTCACGGGACACCGCCGTGTCGAGCGCGACGCGAGCAGCGAAATCCGGCTCCCGCTGCTCGGACGCGTTGCCGCCGGTGGGCCGCTGCTCGCTGAGGAGAACGTGGAGGATGTCATCGGTGTCCCCGAGCCTCTCGGCGCGAGCGCCGACTTCCTTCTCACCGTCACCGGCGACTCGATGATCGAGGCCGGAATCCTCGATGGCGACACACTTGTTGTGCAGAAGTGCGACGACGCGCGGAACGGCGAGATCGTCGTCGCGCTTGCTGGCGAGGACGAGTCGACCGACGAGGCTACGGTGAAGACCTTCTATCGCGAGGCAGATGGTCGTATCCGCCTGCAGCCGGAAAACAGCTCTCTCGAGCCGATCTACGCCGATCACGTCCAGGTTCTCGGCAAGGTCGTGGGGGTGTTCAGGAGCCTGCGATGAGCGATGCGACCGTCACCTCTCTCGCCCGCACGCTCGATCAGGAGCTGCTTGCGCTTGCGCGCGGTGCAAGTTTCGAGTGCCCGTGCTGCGGCGAGTTCGTGATGCGCCTACGTGGTGTCCTCGCTTGCCCGGAGTGCCGGTCGATCCTCGCGGACGGCCGGGAGATCCCCGAGGTTGCGCTGCCGCGCACTGGGACGGCGTCGTAGTGCCATAGGCGAGTGCCCGAGGAACTCTGTTTACGATCTCCCTCGCGAATTGCGTATATTACATATTTGTGTACTATACGCAACAATGGAGCATCGAATCTCTGCGACCGACCTCGCGCGCAATCTCGGTGACGTTCTGGGCCGGGTGCGATATCGCAACGACACGTTCGTTGTCGAGCGCAACGGCGATGCAGTCGCTCGGGTCGTACCACTAGCCGAGTCAGCGCCCACAACCGTGCTCGAAGCATTCGCCGCGTGGCGCAGCGCTGGCCCTCCAGACACGGACTTTGCGACAGATCTCGAGCGCGTCTCTGACCTCGACGTTCCGCCGGATAACCCTTGGGCGTCGTAGTCGACACCAGTGCAATCATCGACCTCGAACGCAGTCAGCGCGCTCTGGAGGACATTGTGGATGGCTTCGGTGCCGAAGCGATCGTGATGCCTGCGATCGTCCTCGCAGAGCTTCTCGTCGGCGTCCAACTCGCGACGGAGGCCGAGGAGGTTTCGCGCCGGCGAGGAAAGGTCGATGCGCTTTGCAACCGCCTGCCGGTGATTCCGTTCGACCGAAACACTGCGGAGATATGGGCTGAAGTGCAGGCCGATCTCACGCGGCTGGGTCAGCTGATTCCGGCAAACGACGTTACGGTGGCTGCGACAGCGCTCGCGCTTGACTTCGACGTGCTCGTCGGCGCGCGGGGTGAGGAGCATTTTCAACGTGTCAAGAAGCTCGGTGTTCGCGCCATCGACGCCATCGATCACTGACATCGCTCACGTTCGCCTTCGAATCCGTTACGCAGATGCGGGGGAGGGACAAGCCCCAGCCCTACGGTCCGCGCGCTACCGTAGTGCCCGCAGGCCGGATGGCCGCGAGCGTCTTCGGACGTTCGAGGAAAGTCCGGACACCGCAGGGCAGGACGCTGGGGAAACCCCAGGCGGCGAAAGCCGACGGAAAGTGGAACAGAGAGGAGACCGCCCACAGGTAACCGTGGGTAAGGGTGAAACGGTGGGGTAAGAGCCCACCAGCAGCCGTGGTGACATGGCTGGCTTGCCAAACCCCGTCCGGTGCAAGGCGAAGCAGGTCCCGTTGAGGTGGCCCGCCGAGGGACCGGGTGCGCCGCTTGAGCCGTCGGGCAACCGACGGCCTAGAGAGATGGCCATTCACGACAGAATCCGGCTTACAGGCCTGCTACGGAGAAAGCCCCGGCAACGGGGCTTTCTCTATGGGTCAACCACCCAAGCTCGAGGCGCTCATCGAGCAGCGAAGCGAATGACGAGCCGAGCCGCCCGAGCCGATGACGGCTTCGGCCGAGTCTCAGCGAAACGTGTCGCGGGCGGCTGGGTCGACGAGAGCGTGGTACTGCTCGGGACGACGCGTTGAGAGCAGGCCGAACGTGAGCCAGTCGCGGCGATGGTTGAGATCGCAGTCGGCAACGAGCACGGCCGGGCGTTCACGCGGAGCCTCAACGAGGACGCGCCCGTAGGGATCGGAGATGAACGACGAACCGTAGAACGTCAACGCTCCCTCCGTCCCGATCCGATTGACGGCGACCATGAAGGTTGCGTTCGCGAGTCCATTCGCAGTGATCATCTGTCGCCACAACGGCTGCGAATCGAGCCCTTCGATATCCGGCTCGTCACCGATGGCGGTTGGGTACACGATGATCTGGGCACCTCGCAGCGAGTAGGTGCGGGCAAGTTCCGGAAACCATTGATCCCAGCACGTTGGGAAGGCGAGCTTGGCGCCCGCAACGTCCCATACTGGGAAGCCCGTGTCACCGGGCGCGAAGTACTGATCCTCGTGGTAGTAGGCGAACTCAGGAATGTGGAGCTTGCGCGTGCGGGCGATTCGCTCGCCGGTTGCATCGACACAGATAGCCGTGTTGAACCCAAGCCCGTCACTGTCGGCCTCGTAGAGCGATCCGTGGACAGCAACAGCGTGTCGTCTTGCGAGCTCCCGCAGCAACGTCACGGTTGGTCCGGTTTCGAGATCCTCGCGCCATCGCGCGGCCTCGGCGGAGGCGTCGGGCACGACCGCGAAGTAGGGCGCAAGCGTCAACTCCTGAAGGCACACCAACGTCGCACCTGCGTCAGCCGCAATCGCGACACCCTCGGCAAGCGTCCGGGCATGGGCGGCAGGATCGGGATCCCAAGCGCACTGCACCGCGCCGACACGGATCGTGGGCTCCGTCGGTGCCTCCGTAGCCGCGAGCGATGCCAGGGGATCGTCGAGCCGGAAGCACTTCGCGAAGTCGGTCACGAACGGGCTCCGACCGAAGGGAGCTGCTGGGTGATGCAGTGGGTTCCACCGCCGCCGTACGCAACGAGGCGACTTGGCACGCCAACCACCTCACGGTCGGGGAAAGCGGCTGCGATGATCGCGAGCGCGTTGGCGTCAAGCGGGCCGTCCGCGATTGGAACGACCACCCCGCCATTCGCGATATAGAAGTTGGGATAGCTCGTCATGAGGGTCGTTCCATCGAGATCGAAGTACGGGAACTGCGGCAGCTCGATCACCTCAAGCGAACGTCCTCGCGCGTCACGAGCAGAGCGAAGAATCGCGATGTTCTCGGCCATGAGGGCGTAGTTGGGATTGTCGGGATCCTCACAGGTTTGAGCGAGAACGACGCCCGGGCGGACGAACGCGCAAACCCCGTCGACGTGCCCGTCGGTATGCGTGTCCTCAGCGTGGCCCCACTTCAGCCAGATCACGGTCGAGACACCAAGCGTGCGGCGAAGCTCGGCCTCGATCTCATCCCGGCCGAGCGTTGGGTTGCGGTTGGGGTTCAAGAGGCACTGCTCCGTCGTAATCAGCGTCCCCTCGCCGTCGACCGTTATCGACCCGCCTTCCAGCACGATCGGCGATGGGATGCGCTCGATCCCGAGCACATCCAGCAGCCGTTCGGAGACCAGCGCATCCTGGTCGTAGGGAAGGAACCGCTCGCCCCACGAGTTGAAACGGAAGTCCACCCCGGCAACCTTGCCGTCAGGGTTCACGACGAAGATCGGGCCCGAGTCGCGCAGCCAGGAGTCATCGATTGGGATCTCGACGACCTCGACGGCCGCCGTGCAGGCTGCGCGTACCTGCGAAGCATGGCCCGGGACTGCGACCATCGTGACCGGCTCGAACGCCGCGATCGCATTCGCGGTCGCGGCCCACTCCGCGCACGCCCGCTCGGCGTAGGCGCCCCAGTAGTCGGCGCGGGCGGGCCAGGCCATCAGACAACGCTCGTGGGACGCCGACTCAGCTGGCATCAACCATTCAGGATTCGTTTGCATGGAGCGCGATGCTATCATTGACTGAAAATTCAGTCAAGCTCCCAGATACAACCGAGATCGGAGGGGAGGCATCGTGACGACGGCGGAACCTATAACCGATCGCAGGACAGCGCTTCTCGACGCCGCGGTGGCCGAGATCGCCCGTCACGGCGCACGCGGCCTGCGTGTCGAGCACGTCGCGAAAGCCGCGAGTGTCTCCGTCGCGCTGATCTACCACTACTTCGGCGACCGCGCGACGCTGCTTCAGAAAGCCCTGGAACACGTCGGGACGCGGGCCGAGCGGTACACGACCCCGGCGCGGGGTTCGACAGGTCGGGCAACGCTGATGTTCAGGTTGCTCGATGAGATCCAGGAAGCACCGGAGGTTCGTACGAACTCGGCTGCCTGGGGCGAGCTCCGCGACGCTGCGATCTTCGACGAGACGCTTCGGCCCACCCTCGCGGTACTGACGGGTCGTTGGGTTGACACCATCGCTGCACTCATCCGCACGGCGCACCAGGATGGCTCGATCCCCGCCTCGGTGCCACCCATGGAGGTGGCGATTCGACTCACAGCGCTCGTCGAGGGGATCAGCGGTCGCTGGCTGACCGGGCTTCTGGGTGCAGAGGAGGCGCGAGCTCACCTCGTTGCCGCAATCGACGCACTGCTCGCCGACCCCCACGAGCTGGGTCAGTAGCGGGCGCACTCTTCGCCGAGGTCATGGGTTCAGCCTCGGCGTTGCCCAGAGGCGTGCGTCCCGCGGCTGTATCGGTCGGAAACCTCGGCGCGGGTGGAACCACACGGATTCCTCATGGGGCGTTTCTAGACTCCCACCTATGGGCCGGCGTGATTCGGTGCGTACCGCGTGTGCTGTTGCCGGAGTGGCAGCCGTCGTGCTTGCCTCCTTCGGAGCGCACGGGGCGAGAAGCGGACCCGCACTCTGCATGGCGAAGGACTCGGCGGAGGCCGTTGCGAGACCGCGCCACGTGCGCACGATCGCGACCGGCGAGACCGGCTGGTTCGCATCGCCGGGGCTTGTCGACCTGACGGGCGATGGGCGCCTCGAGATCGTCGCTGCGTCTTACTCAACGTTCGTCTTCGACCGCAATGGCACGCTGCTCGGGAAGGGCACCGCGACGAAGGGTCGGGTGTACGCACCTGAGGTCGTGGCCGATCTCGATCGCGATGGCAAGCACGAGATCGTTGTCGGAGGGAACGAAGGAAGCGTGGCCGCCTACGAACTACGAGGCGGGGCGCTGCACGTCAAACGGGGCTGGCCCGCCTCAACCTGTAGTGGCGGCGAATGCCCCGAGGCGCGTGGCATGGCGGCCGCAGATCTCGATGGGGACGGCAGGATCGAAGTTGTCGTCACGACGACGAACACCTCGTCTAGTGGAGCTCAGGTGTTCGTCTTCGACGCAACGGGTGGGCTCTACCGGCCAAAGGGGGCGCCGCCGACGGCGTGGCCGCGTTTCAACGCACTCCGCGGCAAGGGCAACGACGCCGACTTCAACGGCGCTGGCAACCATGGCTATGGCGCCTACGGCGAGAACGTTGGGGTTGGCAATCTCGACAGCGACCGTCAACTCGAGATCGTCGTGACGTTCGATAACCATCAGCTCAACGTGTTCAACCACGACGGCACGTCCGTCCTCGCGTCCCCGTGGTTCCGCAACCGCAGCAGCGACTTTCCTGGACGCCGCCTCGGCTGGGGGCAATTCATCCGGTGGCTCGACCCGAAGGTCGAGGAGAACCACTACCACCGCCAGGTCGGTGATTGGCCCGACGTGAAGAAGACGATGTGGCTGCAATGGACGGCTTCACCACCGACCGTCGCCGACCTCGATCGCGATGGGCGAAACGAGGTCATCGGAATCCCGAACGCCGAGATGAAAGAGCCATACGAAACGCAGGGGTATGCGTTCACCGCCTTCGATGGCGCGTACGGAAACGGTGGGCGCTCGGCACGCAGGCACAAAGGGTTCGAGCGACCGTTTCTTACTGGCAAACCCGCTGTGCGACCTGATGGTGACTGGTATCCGCCAAGCGGGATTCCAGCGCCCACCGTCGTCGATATCTCTGGCGACCGCCGCCCCGAGATCGTCGCCGCGATCCCAGATGGAGCGATCTATGCGGTCGGTCCCGGTGGGCGCAAGCTCTGGCGCTATGACTTCGCGCAGGGAGCTTCGAAGACCTTTGCCTCGGAGGTGGTAGCGGCCGATCTCAATCGCGACGGGCGCCCCGAGCTCATCTTCGGAACATACGCTCTGGCCGAGAACGCCGGAAGGCTGGTCGTGCTCTCGGGAGGAGGCAAGCTCCTGCACGACATTCGGCTTCCGCGTCAGGGACGCGACGGGAATGGAATCGGGGTTCCGGCGGCCCCTTCGGTCGGCGACCTCGATGCGAATGGAAGTCTAGAAATCGTGCTTGCGAGCTTCGATCACGGTCTCGACATCTTCCGCGTTCCAGGCTCGGGCACTAGTTGCCTCCCGTGGCCAACAGGGCGTGGAAACCTGCTCCGCAACGGCCTCGGCCCGTCGGCTGCACGGTAGTCCGGCACACCGCTAGAAGGCTGAACTCCGCCAGATGAGCGCGCCACGTGACGTCGTTATCTGCTCAGGGTGCAACCGTGACGCGCAGGAACGTTGCAGGGATTGAGGTTGTGTCCTCACTCGAGCTTGCGTTCTGGCTATTGAAGAGGGCTTCCAACTCGGCTTGCAGATCGGCTTCGCGGCCGTTGACCGAGGCAGCTTCGAATGCGTTCATGGTCGGCCCGTAGTACGTCCTGAACACAGCAAGAAGGTCCGACGGAGCGCCCGGGAATTCGAACGTATAGGTGTCCCTCTCGAACGAGACGTTCTCTGCGAGTACGCCTGCGCCAACGAATCGATCAACCACGTTCTCCTCGACTCCCCAGGTCATCGGGCTGATGAACCCCTCCGGAGGCGGCGGAGAGAACGAGGAGCTGATCTTGAGGATCTGAGCGACCAACGTCGGATCATTGGGGATCCAGTTCCCCAT
>JANNQQ010000039.1:0-24187 GCA_031400835.1 Actinomycetes bacterium
GTCATACGAGCTCGCGCTCCCGCCGACCTACGACGAATTCCTTGGCGCGCTGTCCTCCAGGACCCGGGCGAATGTTCGTTCCTACGGTAATCGGCTACGGCGCGACTACGAAGGGCGGCTCGAGCTTCGGGTGTTCAGCGATCCGGCTGAGATCGACGAGCTATTTGCTGTTCTCGGAACGATTGCCGAAACGACGTATCAGACCGCTCTCGGCCGTGGCTTTCGAGACGACGCAGCGAACCGCGCTCGTACGCAGCTTGCGCTTGAGCGCGGGTGGTACCGCGCGTGGGTTCTCTCCTTGGACGGCGCTCCCGCTGCCTTCTGGAGCGGGATTGGCTATCGCGGCCGGTTCATGACGGACATCCCCGGTTTCGATCCCCGCTTTCGCAAGGAGCGCGTCGGCACCTTTGTTCTCTGCCGTGCGATCGAGGACCTCTGCGCTGCGCCTCAACTGACCACCCTCGACTTCGGCTTCGGGGACGCCGAGTACAAGCGGCACTTCGCGACGTCGAACTGGGAGGAGGAGACACGGCTGGTCTATGCGCGACGGCTCCGGCCGATGCGGGTCAACCTCACGAGAACGGCGATTCTGACCGTCACCCAGATGATAGGCCGCCTCGTCGAGCGAATGGGTTGGACGCAGAAGCTCAAGACCGGCTGGCGTCGCCGTCTGGCGGCCGGGGCCGACACGAAGCCTGAGAGCGCCGATCGCTAGGCGTAGCCGAAGCGACGCAGGCCCTCTGCGGCCCGACGCTCGAGGTCGGCGAGAAGCCGCTTTCCCTCGTCCTGCCATCGCCCGAGGGAGTCCGGCGGACGCACCTCCGCCGCCGCGACGGCCTCGGCATCGCCGTCGAGCCCGAAGAAATCGAAGATCTGCCCGACGGTCTCGATCGGAGCGTTGCAGAGGTCCTCGAACCGCACGCGGAGATAGCGGCTGCCGAGCACGGTCTCGCCGAAGTCCGCGGCCTGCAGGTTGATGCGGTTCCAAAGCTCGATCGAACGGGTCGGTCGGCGCCACGCGGGCCATCCCTCGCGGAACACCGTGCGGCCGTGTTTCTCGAGTTGCTTCTGGTTGTCGGAGAACGCCATATCGCGACCGTCGCGAATGAAGTGCAGAAAGCGAAGCGACGGCATCTGCTCGTTCAGGAACGGCAGCAGGTAGATGCTCCGCGGCTCCTTCCAGCCCCAACCGACCGCACCAGGCGTGATCCCGGTCAGGTGCGCGTCGAGTCGGGCACGGAGATCTGCAGTCATCTCCGGCGCTAGAGCCGCCCGACCTGCGTCATCGGAAGTGATGTATCGATTGATCCAACGATCCGAGAAGTCCCCGAAGGAGAGGGCATCCTCGTACGGGTTGAGGTCGGTGCCGATGTACATCCCGGCGTCGCGGACGATGCGCGCTGTGACTCGGGTGCCCGAGCCACCGGTCGCGCCGATCACGCGCGGGCCGAGCTGGGCGAGCTCAGGTGTGAGGATGGTGTCGCTCATTCGAGATGGGTCACGCAGGCAGGCACGAGTTGTACAGAGTAGTCATGACGAGGCTGGGCGCTCGGGCGAGCGTGACATCCGGACAGTCGCGAGCATGCGCCGCATCTCGACGCGAATCTGTCGGTCGAGCATGGGGAGCAGCAACAGGACTAGTCCCACGGTGGCGACGGAGGCGACCACCAGGGCTACGAGGTCACCGAGACCGTCCAGGACGCCCGAGCGCTCGAGCAACGTTCCGACAAGCAGTGCGGCTGCGCCCGCCGCTGCTGGCGCCAGCGCCCATGGCGCGACCGTCTTCAATCGCAGCCCTGTGAGCTTGCGGATCACGTACAGGTTGAGCGGCACAATGACAGCGGCGAACACGATTGCGCGCACAGCGGCCATTCCGACGAGTTGGGCGTTGTCCTTGGCCCCCTCGAGCGCCGATCCGACGATCACGACGGTTACCACGCTGATGGCGGCGAACAGCCACAGCATTCCGGCACGGAGCTTCGGACGATCGACGGCAAAGAGGAGGGGGCCGGTGAAGTAGACGAGTGATTTTGCGATCCCGACGATGCAAAGCAGCTTGAGGGCGGTGGCGCCCACTTCCCACTCCGGGCCAATCAGCGCGAGTATCCAGGGGCTCGTTGCGGCGAGCACGAGGAGTGTGGGGATGCAGGCGACAAACGTGATCTTCATACAGGACGCAACCGCGCCGCGGAGGCCAACCGGATCGTTCTGCAGCCGCGAGAAGTGTGGCAGTGAGACCATCCCGACCGGGCGCATCGTCAGCTCGAGCAGCGTGTCGACCAGACGGTCCGCCAACCGGTAAACGCCGACGACTGCGGGTCCGAAGAACAGTCCGAGAAGGAGTGCATCCGACCGTCGGTTGAGAAACCCGCCGAGGTTCGCGACCATGACGCTCGAGGAGTAGCGGAGCAGCTCGCCGGCGTGCGAGCCCGAGTAGCGAAACCGTGGCCGCCAAGGGCTGAGGGCGAAGAGCAGTACGCACATGCCTCCGTCGTACACGAGTTGCTGCGCGACGAGAGCCCAGACTCCCGCGCCTGCGACGGCAAGTCCGATCCCGGCGACTCCACCCAGCAGCGTCGCGATGTTCGCGGAGATCGCGAGCCGGCGGAATTCCATTCCGCGCTGGAGCCGCGCCATCTGGACCACGCAGAGGCCAGCGAGGAGCAACGTGGGGGCAAGGGCTATCAGCGCGCCGCGGACCTCCGGAACGTCGTTGAGGGCAGCCCAAGGGCCTGCCGCCGCAACCGTCAGCCCCGCGAGCACGAGCGCCCACCCCGTGTTGAGCCAGAAGGCGGTATCTAGGTGCTCGGGCTCAAGGTTCTCGCGCTGCACGATCGCCGTAGAGATGCCCTGTTCGAGAAACACGAGCGCCAGCGAGGTGAAGGCGATGGCGATCGCGACGATGCCATACACGCGCGGGCCGAGCATCGCAGCGAGCACGAAAGTGAAGACCGTCGCCATGAGGCGCTGACCCCAGCTCATGGCGAACGCCCACCCGAGCGCGCCTCTGAACGTCTTGCTCCTCGTCATGGACAGCTGACGCCGAGCCCCGCACCGGTTGAGCCCGACTTCGACGGAGGCTCCGGCGGGAACGGCGTCAACCATGATCGGTCTCGCCAGAGCGCTCGCCAGGTCAAAGCGCCGGCGCCTTCTGAGCGTGTGACCCAGGCAACGAAAGCGCGTGAACCGACCCCAGCGAGGAGAAGGGAGACGCCGAGCCTGCTACGCAGGGGTGACCAGTGCTTGCGGAAGAGGGTCACCTTGCTCTGCAGGACGAGACGAAACTTTTCAGGCCGGGTCTGAGACGAGACCCCGATCTCGTGCGTGATTACCGCGTCAGGAGTGATGATCGGGTGATACCCAAGCGCCTTAGCGCGCAGCGCGAGATCGGCGTCCTCGCCGTACATGAAGAACCGCGTATCGAACCCGCCGAGGGCCTGCCACACGGCCATCGGGACGAGAAGGAGGCAGCCTGTGACGATGTCCACCTCGCGGACGCTGTCGCGCGCCCAGCGGCCGAGCGACTCGGGGTCGAAGAGCGCGGAGCGCTTGAACGCGGTCGACAGCATGGTCGCGAAGCAGAACTGACTCCAGAGAGTCGGCGCTCCCCAACAGGAGGCCGGGTGCGTCGTTCCGTCCGGATTGACCGTGCGACCGCCGTAGAGTCCGTTGTCCGGCCTGGCGTCGGCGAAGGCGACGAGTGCGTCGATCGCACCCTGGTGGACGACGGTGTCCGGGTTGAGCAGAAGCACGTATCTTCCACGTGCCTTCTCCGCCGCCCGGTTGACGCCGACCGCGAAGCCGAGGTTGTCCTCGCTCGCGAGCACCAGCGCGTCCGGGTAACGCTCGCTGACAGCCTCGACGGTGCCATCGCCCGAGTTGTTGTCCAGGACAATCACCTCGACGCTCGAATGCGCGGCGGCGGCTGGAAGCGAGGCAAGGCATGCGAGTGCCTCGTCACGGCAGTGGTACGTGACAATGACGACCGAGACGTCGACGCTCACATCGCATCCTGATCAGGCGACACGGCCGGTTCGGAGGATGGTGCTGCGGGCTCTGCATAGTCATCACGCCTCCGTACGACGCGGGCGGGCACACCCACGGCAATCGATCCCGGCGGTAGGGATCGGGTGACCGACGAGCCGGCGGAAACGACGCAGCCGTCGCCGATGGTGACGCCGGCGGCTACGAACACATAGGCCCCGAGCCATACATCGCTGCCGATGACGACATCGTCCTCGTTTCGGGGCTGTGTCGCGATCTTCTCGTCGGGTCGCAGCCCGTAGTCGGAGGCGGTGACGAATACCCCCGGACCGAACTTGCAGTCCTCGCCGATCGTGATCCGGCCATGATCGTCGCCCGCCCAGAGGAAGCTCCGTTCACCGACCTTCGTGCGAGCCCCGATCGAGATCAGTTCCGCGTTGCGCAGCGAAACGTTGGGTGCGATGGTCGCGCCTGCCCCGAGCTTCAGGTGTCTCCTTGGCTGGACGTGCGCGTAGTTATAGAAGTGGAGCAGCCGCACCAGCTGGAAGTACGTGCGCGGGTCAACCAGCGAACCGATCGCCCGAATCAGCTTTCCTGTCACGAAGACTGCTCCCTCGCCTCGAGAACCCCGACAACATCACATCTTTTCGCCCGACTCGCTCCGCAACATGTCACGCGAACACGCCCTGCGCGAGGCAACTTCTCCCCGACCAAGGGTAATGAAACCCTGCTCGCCGTCAACCGAAGGCGTCTGGAGGCATCCGGGTAGACTCGTCCTCGGGAGTCTCGGTCAATGCGAGTAATGATCATCGGTCTCGATTGCGCCGAGCCATCGCTCGTCCTCGAACGCTGGCGTGACGAGCTCCCGGTTCTTTCCGGGCTCATGGAGAGTGGTGCGTATGGGCCGCTGACCTCCGTGGTCCCGCCGATTACGGTGCCCGCCTGGTCGTGCATGATGTCGAGCAGGACACCCGGCGATCTCGGTATCTACGGTTTCCGCAACCGGGCAGACTATTCCTACGACGGACTGTTCATCGCGAACGGCACGGCGGTCAAGGAGCCACGGCTGTGGGATTACGCGACACGGGCGGGCAAGCCGTCGATCGTCCTCGGTGTACCGGGCACGTTCCCGCCGAGGCCGTTGAACGGCGTCATGGTGAGCTGCTTCCTGACCCCGTCGCTTGAGAGCCAGTACACGTACCCACCGTTGCTCAAGCGTGAGATCGAGCAGGTCGTCGGCGAGTACCGCTTCGACTGTACGGATTTCCGAACGGACGACAAGGACGACCTGCTCCGGCAGGTGTACGAGATGACCGACCGGAGGTTCGCGCTTGCCGAGCATCTTCTCTCGACGAAGCCGTGGGAGCTCTTCGCCATGGTCGAGATGGGGCCTGATCGGATGTATCACGGATTCTGGAAGCACATGGATCCCGATCATCGGGCGCACGTTCCGGGCAACCCGTACGAGAACGCGATTCTCGACTACCACCGGCACCTCGACGGCCTGCTCGGCCGAGTGCTCGCCTACGCGGACGACGACACCGCGGTGTTCGTTGTCTCTGATCACGGCGGCAAGCGGATGGACGGCGGCATTCGTGTCAACGAGTGGCTCCGGCGCGAGGGCTTCCTAGCCACCCAGCGCGAGCCGGTTGGGGTTGAGAAGCTCTCGGACGTCGGGATCGACTGGTCGCGCACCGCGGCGTGGAGTGAGGGTGGCTACTACGCGCGCGTGTTCTTCAACGTCGCCGGGCGTGAGCCCGAGGGGACGGTCGCAGCGGAGGACGTTCCGGCTTTGCGCGAGCGGCTGTCCGCGATGCTCGCCGCGATCCCGGATGAACAGGGTAACCCGATCGGGACGCGTGTTTTCGTACCGGAGGAGCTCTACCCCCAGGTCAACGGCATCGCCCCCGATCTGATTGTTCACTTCGGCGATCTGCTGTGGCGGTCGGTTGGAACGATCGGCGGCGACGAGGGGATTCATGTCTTCGAGAACGACACCGGTCCTGACGATGCCAATCATGCGCAGCAGGGCCTCTTTGTGATCAAGGCCCCAGGCCTCGAGCCTGGAGCGCGAGATGGTGCCTCACTCCTCGACATCGCTCCCACCGCGATGACCCTTCTTGGCCTGCCCGTCCCTGGGACGATGCGCGGCTCAAGTCTTCTCAACCGCTGATCTTCGCGGGCATCTAGGCGCTTCCATCCCCCGCGCCGGGGGATGCTCGCATGCCTTGAACGAGGGATGCGCTTGACCCTGTGGGTGGTGTATTTCCCCCTCGATCTGGGGACGAGAGTCGGTGGTGGACGTCCGATCGAGCTTGTGGTCACCCGTTCTGACCCCTGCAAAGGAGCCGCCACAATGCGAAAGACCATACGTTTCGACCGCTCACGAGTCGTTCTCGGCGTCGTCGTCGGGATCGTTCTCCTCCTCGTCGCGACCGCCGTGGGAGCGGTCGTCCCTCGTTCCGCCGTCTCCGGCGCTACCACGAGCCCGTCGTCGTCCCTGAACCTGTCCCGCCCCGGCGGAGTGCAGGCAGGCGACGTGCTGATCGCGGCAGTGTCGTACCGGCTCGACGGCTCCGCAGCCGTCGGCGCCCCGTCGGGATGGACACACGTCCGCACCGACACGTGTGCCGGACCACGAGAGACGGTCCAGACCCAGCGGTTGTACTACCGAATTGCGACCGGGGCTGAGCCTTCGTCGTACGCATGGTCGTTCGGCACCGCAGCCGGCGCAGTCGGTGCGGTTGTCGCCTACACCGGTGTCGACAGCTCGGCACCAATTGCCGTGCACAACGGCGACCGAACCAGAAACTCGGCCTGGGTGCGGGCAGCCGCTGTCACGTCACCCGTCGCGAATGGCATGGTCGTCGCAGCACTCAGCCGGAGCTCGTCCGTGAGCATCCCCGCACCGAACGGGATGAACGCACGCACGACCGCCACTACCGCGGGCGGCCCTTCAGCCGGGATGCTCATTGCAGACGTCGTGCAGCCATCAGCAGGTGACACGGGTAACAAACCCGCGAAGACGTCGGAGATCACCTCGTGCAATATCGGGCAGCTCTTCGTGCTTCGTTCGGGTAACGGTCCCGTGACTCCACCGCCTGCGCCCGTGGTGGTGAAGCCCGCGAACACGGGTACGCCGGTCCTGACCGGAACACCGGTCGCCGGCGGAACAGTGAGCGTTACGAACGGCGTCTGGTCGGGCACGTTCCCGATGACATACAGCTACCGCTGGGAGCGGTGCACGGCAACGTGCACCACCGTCGGCGGTGCGACGGAACGGACCTACTCGCCGACCGCGGGCGATGTCAGTTCGACTCTGCGCGCGACCGTGGTCGCAACCAATGACGCCGGAAACGCAGTGGCGACGACCGCGCCGAGTGCAGAGGTGACTGCGCCCGTTGTTGTCGTGACGCAGCCCGGGTCAACCGGTGTACCAGCCGTTAGCGGTACTCCGCAGGCCGGGTCGACGCTCCAGGCGTCGAGCGGCGCGTGGTCCGGAACAACGCCAATGACATACACCCAGCAGTGGTCGCGGTGCGAGGTGGGCGGCGCAGGCTGCGTTGCCATCGCCGGTGCCACGACATCAAGCTACGTACCCGTCGCTGTTGATGTTGGGACGACGCTCAGGGTTAGTGTCCGAGCGACAAACTCGGCTGGTTCGGATTCCGCCACCTCGGCGGCGACCGCGGTCGTCGTCGCAGAGCCCACGGGTGGAGGAGGCGGGACAGGAGGGTCGGGTGGCAGCTCGGGCAACCAGGTCATCCTCACGAATGCCTCGTGGGAATGCGACGGGCCGGTCGACCTCGACCTCGTCAAGGTGACAAGCCCTCCGGGTGACGCCATCGTGCTCGGGTCAGGCTGCTCCGGCCGCATCGGCCGCATCGAGGTCGACACGTGGACGCAGGACGGGGTCAAGGTTCAGAACCAGCAAAACCCGGCCAGAAACGTCGTCATCGGCGGCGGCTACGTCAAGTGCCACGCGATGGCTGCAGGCGCCCATCAGGACGCCGTGCAGGCGATGGGTGGAAGCAACATCCGTTTCAACGGTGTCTCGTTCGATTGTCTGGGCAACAGCAACTTCTTCATTGCTCAGGGAGGCTCGGGAGCATCGACTCCGACCGACGTCGTATGCAGTGGCTGCTTCTTCGGAAGAGAGTCAGGACAGTCGGTCTTTCTCGCCACCTCGCTTCGGGCGAGCGTGATCGACAGCACGGTGTGCCACGGGCGGTTCGATGCCTTCCGCTACTCGGGCGCCATCGACTCCGTCGTCTCGGGCAACACCGAGCTTGCCCACAACGACCCCCGCTGCGTCGCAGGGGTCTAACCGCAGACGCAACTCAGAGGGGAGCCGTCCACCCGGGCGGCTCCCCTCTTCACACTGCTACTCAGCTGAGGTCACGAAGACTGGCCTTGCGTACCTTCCCGCTCGTCGTCTTCGGAAGCTCGTCGAGGACGACTACATCGCGAGGAACCATGTACGACTCGACCCGAGCCCGGCAGGCCACGACGATCTCGGCGGGCGTCAGCGTCGCGCCCTCTGCCAGGATGACGTAGGCTCGGACAGCCTCGCCGAGGACATCGTCAGGCACGCCGATCACCGCTGCCTCGACGACTCCCGGGATGCCAATGAGGGCGTTTTCGACCTCAAGTGGACTGACCTTCTCGCCGCGCGACTTGATGATGTCGTCCGTACGTCCGACGAAGTAGAGGAACCCATCCTCGTCGACCGTGAACAGGACGTGCGTGCAGAGCATGCGCTCGCCCGGCAGCGGCCCTTCCTTGAGCATCTCGGCGGTGAGGTCAGGTTTGTTCCAGTAACCGACCATCACATGTGGGCCACGAACGTAGAGCACTCCATGCTCGCCGGGCGCCACCCTGTTCCCGTTCGTGTCGAGCACCATCGTCTCGGTACCGGGAATCGGACGGCCGACTGAGCTCGGCTTCTGCGTCAGGAGCTCGGGCTCGAGGTAGCTGACGCGCTTGCACTCGGTCAGTCCGTACATCGCGAAGATGAGCGCACTCGGAAAGATCGCCCGGAGTCCCTCGTGCATCGCCGGAAGCAGCGCTGCTGCGGTGTTCGTGACACGGCGCACGGTGGGAAGTCGAAGTGGCTTCTTATCGTTGCTCGCGATGAGCGTGGCGTAGACGGTCGGTACGCCTGGGAATACGGTGATCGCCTCTTCCTCAACGCGCCGGATGATCTGGGCGGGATAGGCGAACGACCGCTCGAGCACGAGCGTCGCGCCAAGGCGCACGCTCATGAGGAGCTGATACAGGCCGTAGTCGAACGCGAGCGGGAGGAGTCCAAGGATCCGGTCGTCCTCATCGAGTCGGAGGTACTGCGCGACCGACTCGGCGGCGAAGACCATGCTCTGGTGGGTCTGCATTACCCCTTTGGGGAGTCCCGTTGAGCCCGACGTGTAGATGAGCGCCGCGAGGTCGAGCGCGATGGTGCCCTCGATCGGCAGATCCGTCGCTGCCGCCTCGAGTGCCTGGGCGAGATCAAGCCCGCCCTCAACTGCCGGGGGCCGCGACCCGACCAGCGTCGCGAGAACCGACGGCACCGTCGACGCGGCCGAGAGTCCGGCCGCCGAGATCGTCCCCTCTGTCACAAGGAGGCTGGCCTCGCAGTCCGCCAGGATGTACTGAAGCTTGTCCTCCTTCGTCTGCGGGTTCACGATGACGAAGACCCCGCCAGCGATCAGCGTTCCGTACACCGCCGTGACGCAGTCGGCCGAGTTCTCGAGGTACAGAGCCACTCGGTCGCCCCGTTTGACGCCGAGTGCGCGAGCGGCGTTCGCAAACCGCGTCGCCGCTTCGAGGAGCTCGGAGTACGTGAGCCGGGTCTCCCCAGTGACGAGCGCGATCTTCTCGGGCGTCCTACCTGCCGAGCGGAGCAGAGGCTCGTGCAGCAGGCGGATGGGATGGATTGCAGTCATAACGGTTACCTCGGTTTTCCTTGTCTAGGTCAAGCAGCGATCGGCGTCTCGACCCTATCGCCGACGACGACACGGGTCGGCGTCAGCGGCGTGGCGAGCGACGGGCGCGCGATGAAGATCTCGTGGAGCAGCATCGTTGAGACGATGCCCACGAGCGCCATCTCGTCGGTCTCCGACAGTCCCGTCGTGACGTTTGCCTCGGCCTTTGCGCGGACGCGGTCAACCATGGCGGGTGCGAAGAGCCCAGCGGCCCGCACTGACTCCGTGGACAGCAGGTCGGCCACGTAATCGGGCGCGGCGGGTCCGGCGAAAGCCGCCGCGATCGGTGCACGGTACGGGCGCTTGGTGCGGTTGGCCACCTCGGCAGGAAGCAGCGGCGCTGCGGCGCGGCGAAGAAGGTGCTTCTCCTCGAGGCCCCGCAGCCGGAGCGCGTCGGGTAGGTGAGCCGCGAACTCGGCGACGCGATAGTCGAGGAATGGGAACCGCCCCTCGATGGAGTTGCCCATGAGCATCCGGTCGCCCTGTGAGTGCAGGAGGTACGCGTTGAGGAACGTCATGATCTCGAGGTACTGGGCTCGAGCGAGAGGCGTCCTGGCCAGGTGATCGGGCGGAAGCGCTGCGACGACCCGGTCGAACGGATTCCCCTGTTCGGCCGCGGCTGCGCGGACATCGCTCGTGAGCAAGTTCGTGCATCGGCCCGTGTTCAGAAATCGGATGCGGTGGCTGTAGAGCGGATCGTCGACGTCGGTAAGGCCGCGTCCGTAGAAGCTCGCTAGGAAGCTGCCGGAGCGTGCGAGATCGCGAGCGAGGAACGCGTTCAGGCGGGCGAAGAGCAAGGGCCGGAGTTTCGAGTCCGGCTCGCGCGCCCAAAACCGCCGAACTTTATCCTCTCGGAAGACGTCGTAGCCGGCGAACAGCTCATCTGCGCCCTCACCTGTGAGGACGACCTTCAGGCCGGCATCGCGTACGGCCTTCGAGAGCGCGAGCAACGGTGTCAGCGCGGTGCGCAGTGTGGGCTTTTCGGTGAGCTCGATCGCCCGTGGAAGCAGGTCGGCGATATCCCGCCCGTTGACGTTGATCCGGGTGAGCGGGATGCCGAGCGACCCAGCGACGCTGTCCTGATAGCGACTCTCGTCGAAGTGCTCGTCGTCGAAGCCAACTCCGAAGCAGAGGAGCTCCTCGCTCGATGTCTGGAGCGCGAGAGCGGCGATGGCGGACGAGTCGAGTCCACCGCTGACGTAGGCGGCAACAGGCACGTCGGCGCGTCGGCGCAGTCGCGTCGCGTCTCGGAGTAGTTCCTGGAGCTCCTCGACGAGTGCGTCCTCATCGACGCCGTTGGCGCGCTCGCCACCGTCGAAGTGGATGTCCCACCAACGCCGTTCCTCGATGATGCCGTCCACACCGTGGCGCAGGTAGTGGGCTGGCGCCAGCTCGCGGATGCCTACGAAGGCGGACCGGTCAGGGAGCACTGACCAGGTCGTCAGCGCTTCGACGAGAGCGAGGGGGTCGAGCTCACGGCGTGCCGCAGGGTGGCGGAGAAGCGCCTTGGCCTCGGAGGCGAAGCTGAGGTCGCCGCCGGCCGATGAGAGAAAGAGCGGTCGCACGCCGAACCGGTCGCGTGCGAGGAAGAGCTCCTGATCGCGCCGATCCCACACTGCGATTGCAAAGTCTCCGTTGAAGTGGTGGAGGCAGTCGACGCCCCAGTGCGCGAAGGCGTTGGCGATCACCTCGGTGTCGCTCGTGGTCGAGAACCGGTGTCCCAGGGCGGATAGCTCCGCGCGCAGCTCTACATAGTTGTAGATCTCTCCGTTCTGTACCACCCAGAATCGGCCGCTCTCGTCCGAGAGCGGCTGGTCGCCGCCCGCGAGATCGACGATCGCGAGACGGGTGTTGACCATGCCGAAGCTTCCGTCGAGGTAGAGCCCTGTCCCATCCGGCCCGCGATGGCGTAGCTCACCTGCCATCTCCAGAAGGAGCGAGCGCGGAGCCTTCGCCCCGGACCGCACACGAGTACCGGCGATTCCGCACATGTTCTCAGCCTACGGAAGTCGACAAGGAATGGAACCCCCCGAGAGCACCGGCCAGGTTCGGCGACACCCTGCCAGGGGAGTCAGAACTCTAGGGCCGACAGCGGCTATCGGTGCTCGGTATGACGACGTTGCCGCTGTTGATGGGGCTTGCTGCTCCCTCGATGCGGATGTCGTTGAACCGACCTTCGCAAACCACGGTGTTACGCGCGCCCGACCTGGTCGAGGTTGCGATGAAGAGCGTTTGCGCGGCGCCAGCTCCGAGGATGCAGCTCTCGCAGACGATGTCGGTGGGCTGGCCGCCATTCGAAGCGGCGATGAAGAGCTGGGCGTTCGGGTTGGTCGAGCAGTTGATCTCGAGGTTACGGAACGTGATCCGTGACCCACCCATGGCCTGAATGCCGTCCTGGTGACCGCCGTTGTTCCCGAAGCAGCGGATGAACCCGCCCTCGACAACGAGGTCGTGCGCAGCTGGCGAGGGAGCGTTGACCTTGAGCCCGTCCGCCGTCCAGGTCGAGACCTCGAGGCGGCCGATGCGACCTGAGCAGTTCTCCCGGAGGTGTACAGCGTCCCCACCGGACTGCATGGTCACCCGGACAAGGTCGATGTTGACCGGGCCGGTACACGTCCACGTCTGGTTGACGAGGATCACGTTGTTGCCACTGGCCGGCGGTGGAGGCGGAGGAGGCGGCGGCGGACTGGGGGGCGGCGGCGGTGGCGGCGGGCCGGGCGGCGGCGGAGTCGAGGTCGAGGCGGTTGAGAACTGCGCGCGTACCCACGTGTCCGACCTCATGGTCGTGACGCACGTCGTAGCGCGACCTCGGCACCGGACTCCCCAACCCATGAACTGCGCCTTGCCCGAGGGTGTCGCCACGAGCTTCACAACGGTTCCGCTCGGCATGTTCACGCGGCAGTGGCGTCCGCAATTGATGCCTGCGGGCGTGCTTGTCACCGTACCGGAGCCGAGCGTATGGATTGTGAGTCGGACGGGGCGACCGTTACCCAAGCTTGGGCTATTCACGTCGGTTCCGGACGACTGAGTCGTAATCTCGCAGTCGCCGGCGACCTTGTCCGTCGCATCGCGATGGACGGTATCGCGGCCAGCACCGCAGAGCACAACATCGATCGCGCCGTCCTTGGCGAAGACGATGTCATCACCGCGGCCCGTCTCGATCGAATCCGACCCGGGTCCGCCGTAGACGACGTCATCGCCGGCGTAGGCGACGATCCGGTCTGCGCCGGAGAGGCCGTAGATGAGGTCAGCGCCTTCGGTCCCCTTGAGAACGTCCGCGCGGGGCGTGCCCTTCAACAGGCGCGACTTGTTGCCCGACGCAATGCCCGCCGTGACGACGAGCGCGAGTCCGAGGACGACAACAGCGGCAGAGATAGTAAGCCGCTTGGGGGTTAGCCGAGGCACGCCACGAGGGTACCGCCAATCGGGGACACGATGCCACCCGCTGAGGTGACACGGGCAACGGTGGGTCTTCAATCGTCCTTACAAAAGGTCTCGTTTCCTGCGGGATCCGGTCTTGTTATGATTCAGTAAGACTTCTCGTACTCTGCCGGGCCGTTACCTGACGGTGATGGTTTCGAGCATGGAGGACCACCAGATCGTGTCAATGTCAGTCCGGCGCGTCCGCGCCGAGCGGGTCGAGTTGCTCCTCGTCTGCTCCACCGGAGGTCACCTGTTGCAGCTCGTTGCGCTCAGGCCGGTGTGGGAGGATCGAGCGCGGGTGTGGGTGACGTTCGACAAGAGCGATGCTGGCTCTCTGCTCGCGGGCGAGCACGTCGTGCACGCTGCCGGGCCGACGAACTGGAACTTCGGTCTGCGCGCGGTATCGAATCATGTCCGAAACCTCCGGCTCGCCATCCGAATCGCACGGCGGTCAAGACCGCGTGTCGTGCTCACGACGGGCGCCGGACTCGCCGTTCCGTTCGCGTGGGTGTCTCGTCTCTTCGGCGCTCGTGTGGTCTATGTGGAGAGCCTCACCCGCATCGACGAGGCCTCGCTCGCGTGCAAGCTGATACGACCGGTTGCCGACCGGGTATACGCCCAATGGCCAGAGCTCGCCGCTGTGCTCCCGAAGTCGCGGTACGAGGGGAACGTCTTCCAGCGCTCGTGATCTTCGTCACCGTCGGCACCAATGAAGCCCCTTTCGACCGTCTTCTCGAGGCGCTCGATGCGCTGCCGCCTGACATGTCGCTGTTCGTTCAGTGCGGGGCGTCGCTCCTTCGGCCCAGTCGGGCGCAGTGCGTCGAGTTTCTTCCGTATGACGAGGTGCTGGAGGCGATGCGGACCGCAGACGTCGTCGTCACCCACGCCGGAGTAGGTTCCGTGCTCACCGCGCTGTCTGCGGGCAAGCGGCCCGTTGTCGTCCCGCGTTTGCGTCGGTTCGGGGAGGCCGTCGACGATCACCAGGTCGCCTTCGCACGGAAGCTCGAGCGAACCGGTCTTGTCTCCGTCGTTGAGGATCTCGTGCACCTCCCGGACGCGCTTCGTCCCGCATCCGCAGCCGGGATCGAGCTTGGCCCTTCCGATCGGTTTGTCGCCGATCTGCGCGCGTATCTCGACGGGGTGATCGGCCCGCCCGGCGCAGGGATTACTCCAGGTAGCCGAGGCTCCTGAGTCGCTCCTCGACCTCGCCGGCGTCGTCGCTTGATCGGTTGGGGCTCTCTGCGACCGTCAGCACGGCTTCGTCGTCGTACACCGGTGGTCGCTCGTCGACGATCTCGGGACGAATGGCCTCCAGGAGGATGCGTCCTTCCAGCTGTGCGGGAATCGCTTCGCCGAGGAGGTAGAGGATCGTCGGTGCGATGTCGAGGATCGAAGCGTTGAGCACGACGCCTGGTTTGGCCGACTGTCCGGCCAGGGAGACGATGCCTTCGTGGCGGTGGCTCCCGACGTACGAGTGGGCGCTTCCCGGCTCGATCTCGATGCGATCCCACAGGTCGGTAGAGCTCGACTTCATGCTTCCCTTACCGAGCCATCGATAGTCCGCGAACTCGAGCAGGAGATCGGGCACCTTGTCCAGTTGGGGCCCTTCGAAGAGATCCTCACGCCGGTGCACTGCCGCCACGATTGGCTCCCCGGACGGTGAACGGAGTGCGAGGGCATGGGCGGCGATCTCGTCACGTACCTGCTCGTACTCCGCTCCCGGCTCGACGATCCCACGTTCCTCGCGACCGCGGACGTTGACGACGATGTTGCCGAACGTGCCGTAGGAGAACGCGCGCGTCGTGTCCCACGCGATCGCGCTCCAATCGGTCGAGGCATAGACCCGTTCGCGGAGGCCCGGGAGGCGCTGCTTGATCGCGTAACGGAGCCGCGCCGGCACGAGCCGCCGAAGATGGAAGAGGCTATCGGCCGTGCGGCGGGCGGCGTCGGCGGTCGTCCTCGCAAACGTCAGGTAGCCGAGACCCGACAGCCAGGCGTTGAGGTTGACGACGCCATCCAGTGCCCCAGCTCCGTGGTCGGAGACAACGAGCACGTCCGCTCCCGGATCAAGGGCTTCGATGAGTCGGCCGACTGCATGGTCGAGGATGCGGTAGGTCTCGGCGACCGGGCTGTCCTTGCCATCCTTCTCCCAATCCGTCCAACAGAGGTGCTGAACGTGATCTGCGGCCATAAAGACAACGAACAGCATGTCCGGCGTGTAGCTCTCCAGGAGCCAAAGAACCGCGTCGACCTTCTGCTCGGCCGCTGCCCGCACCTGGTCGAGATCGATTGAGCCATCGTCGCCGATCGGAAAGCGGTTGTCGAGCTCGAGCGATCCGTAACGGGCCCGAAGCTCTGCGACGAGACCCTGTGGGTGTGTCCAACCGGCCTCACGCGCCGCAGAGTCGAATCCCGCGATAACAAAGCCGTCGATCTCAGGCGCCGGCCACGTGAACGGGATGTTGACGAGACCACATCCTCGTCCTGCGGCTCCGAGCCAGTCCCACAAGGCGGGAGCGCGGCGGAAGCTCCCATTCGCGACCCGCAACCGATATCCGGTCTCGTCGCGCTCGGTGAAGTCCCAGATCCCGTGGTGACCGACGTTGACCCCGGTCACCATTGTCGTCCACGCGTGCGGCGTGAGCGGATGGGTCGTCGAGCGGAGGACCCCGCGAGAGCCCGCCTCGAAAAGGCGAGCGAGATTGGGGAGGTCGCCGGACGCAATCATCGGGTCGATGACGTCGAACGTCGCGGCGTCGAGCCCTAGCACTGTGAGGCGCGGACTAGACAACATTGGCCGCGGCAACTATACGGAGATTAAGCGAAGGTAGGGCATGAGGGTATGTGTTTCGCGGCCGGACGATTGGCCGTACACTTCGGCTCGACCGGACAGGATGACCAGCGCTTCGTCCAGCGCTGGATGAGGGGACAAAAAGGGGAACGTCGCACATGATCTATTCCGAACCAGTACCGGTTGCTCCGCGCTCAGATTGGATGAGGACAGCCCGATGACCGAGTACGTCCCTGCTCTCCGTCGCTTTTGGTGGGTGCTTGTCCTTGGTCTCCTGGTTGCAGCCGCTGCTGCTCTTTCGGCGCTCTACTCGATCCCGTCGTTCGAGCGGCGCGAGCAGCCGTCGTACGTTGCCACCGCCCGGCTCCTCGTGACCGGCCCACAGGCGCCGTACCTCCGAGCCGCCATCACGACGAGCCAGGAGCTCACGCGTGACGCGAGTGCAGCAGGACCGGTGCCACGGGCAGGGAGCGAGACCACAACGGTCCTCCAGACTTCACCGCCGGACGTACAGCCATTCGTACGCGCCGCCAACCTGTACCCGCTCTTCATCGAGTCCGACCAGGTCAAGGCCGAGCGCGAGCGTCTGTTCGGGCCGACAGGAGGAACCGTCTCGGCAAGGGCGATCTACTCGGTCTCGACAGCCAGTCGGTTCACGGGGTCAGAGGTGCCAGTGATCCAGGTGTTCGGAGAGGACGCTTCACCCGAGGAGGCGATCGCGGTGACAACGCAGACCGCCACAGCCTTCATGAGTTGGATCAAGGGCGAGCAGGCCAAGGCGCAGGTGCCCGCCAGGCAACGGATTCTCATCACGAACATCCAGAAGCCGTCCGAGGCGTTCCCGACGTCTACGCCATCGCCGTTGCTTGGGATCATCGCCTTCGCGGGAGTCTTCTTCGCATTTTTGCTTCTAGCGATCGCGCTCGACCGTCTCTATCCGCGTCGCTCGGCCGATACAGACGTCGAGGAGATTGGGCTCGCAGACGATCGCTCGGATGTGGAGTCTGTCCCGAGAGTGGCCACGGGTGACCCGCGGGACCGCACGCGCACCGAGCCAGCGGCCGTCGAAGAGTCGGTCTCTGTCGGCGCTCGCCGACGGCTGTGAGGTGAGCGCCACCGCGACGGGTCGCGAAGAGCTCGGGCCGCGTCGCGAGTTGGCTGGGGTGTTCGCCGTGCTCGGGGTTGTCGCCCTGGCAGTAACGATCCCGCTCGGTCCGAAGCCGATCGTCGTCGGTCTCGGAGTCTCGATGACCTTCTTCGTGCTCTGTGCGCTCGAGGCGCGGAGGGCGGTTGTCACGTGGACCAATTCGATCGTCGTGTTCGTGATGATCGTGTGGTTGATTCCGATCAAGGGCTACGCGATTCCTCTCGATCTCCCGTTCAACCTCGAGCATTACCGCATCGCAATCCTGGTGCTCACATTCGCACTCGTTGCCAGTTCTCTGGCCCATCAGCGGCCGCTCAGCGTCGGAGGTCGTGGCGTCGCAACCATCGTTCTCTTCGGCGCATCGCTCGTTTCCCTCCTGCTGAACGCTTCGGTAATCGATGCCGTCAACCGCGAGAATGGGGCCGCGGTCAAGGCGTTCAGCTACTTCGTGAGCTTCGTCCTCGTCTATCTGCTGATCTGCTCGGTGTTGGACTCGCACGAGACGATCGACACGGTCATCCGAGCGCTGGTAGTCGGCGGCGCCATCGTCGCCGGGGCCGCGATGTACGAGGCCCGCACTCGGTACAACGTCTTTGATCATCTCGACGAGTGGTTCCCAGGCTTCGAGCAGCTCCCACGGGAGGTATCGCTGGAGCGAGGGGGCCGCTTACGCGTGCTCTCTTCCTCGCAACATCCGATCGCGCTCGCCGTCGCACTTATGCTCATGATTCCCTTCGCTGCGTACCTTGCGACTCGCGCAAAGACGGTCTGGCGGTCACGCTTCTGGATCGCCCTCACGATGCTGATCGCCGCCGCCGGTGCGGCAACCGTCTCGCGGACGATGTTCGTGGTCGTGCTCACCATGCTCGTTGTCGCGGTGTGGCTGCGACGAAGCCTGACGCGCTATTGGCCGGTGCTTCTGCTCGTCCCGATCGTGATCCACTTTGCCGTGCCGGGTGCCATCGGGGGTGTAGTAAAGGCATTCTTCCCAGAGGAGGGCCTCGTCTCCAGCCTTCAGGGGCGTGCGGGAGAGGGTGGCTCTGGTCGCTTCGCCGATGTCGGGCCGGCAATTGACCTCTGGTCGCAGAAGCCGCTTTTCGGTCACGGCCTGGGTAACGTCTTCCCCTCATCCGACGGGAACGAGCGACCCCCGGGACAGGCGCCGCTCCCTGTGATCTACGACAACCAGTACGTCGACTCGTTCGTCAAGCTCGGTCTCGTCGGGTTGGTCGGCATGATTCTCTTCTTCTGGGGAGGAGCCATCGGTCTCTTCCGCGCGGCGCAACGGACAACGGGGCCGACGTCCGACCTCCTTGTCGCTTGCGCTGTCGCTGCGATGGGCTTCGTAGTGTCGATGTTCCTGTTTGACGCCTTTGCGTTCGTTCAGGTCACGCTTTTGTGTGTGATGATTATCGGAATCGGATATAGGGTCGTTGCCATCTCTCGGCGCGCACCCGTTCCAGGGGAGGTTGGGGTCGAATGAGAAGGACAGTTGTCTTTGCGCTGCTCGCGGTGTGTGTCGCTGTGAGCGGAGGTAGTGCGTCCGCCGCGGCGGAGCATGCGATCGCCCTCACAGCGAGTGGCCCTCAGCCGAGTACGCTGACCGTCCGCTGGGGCGACAGCGCGGTGTTCACCAACACGACCTCGGCCCCGGTCACCCTGCTCATTCCACGACTGTCGGTGACGGAAGAGATCGCTGCCGGAGCGACCTTCACGCGGGTGTTCGACGTGCGTGCTGGTGCCTACCCGATCCGTCAGCGAATCGTAAACAAGGCGACCGTCGGCACGATCACGGTCGATGCTTCCGGAACCATCACCCTTAAGGCCACGCCGGCAACGGTTGTGTTCGGGAAGCCCGTCGCGCTCGCCGGGACATCATCTTTCGGCGACACGCCCGTCGATATCGAGACGCGGATTCAGGGGGTTTCCAGCACCTGGCAGAAGGTGACAACGGTGTCGCCGGGTGCTGACGGTTCGTTCACGGCGGCGCTGTCGATCGAGCGCGGACTCTCCGTCTCGGTATCCACCGCGGGTCAACAGCTGAGGTCGGCATCGGTCGCGTTGACGGTTGTTCCCGTTCTCAAGGCCTCGATCGCGCCGCGGCGCGTCACGACCGGGACGTTCCTGAAGATCACGGGCTCGATCCGACCGCTCAACTCGCTCAGCTCCGTGCTCGTCGAGCGCTACGACGCGGATCGCAAGCGCTGGACACGATTCCGCACCGTCTCGATTCCCCGGTCGGGGCGCATCGCGGTCAGTGCGCGCGCAACGAAGGGCGCAAACCGCTTCCGGCTCTTCGTCCCTCGTGGTGCAGTTCGTCCTGGGTTCGCTGCGCCGGCGCCGAAGGGGCTCTCAGCGGTCGGAACGTGATCTGACTCACCTGCGAGCTCCGGGAACGTCGGGTCGAATGCGCGTCGTCACAAACGCCGATGACTTCGGTGCGTCCGAAGAGACGGTCGCCGCGACGATCGCGTGCTTCGAGCAAGGTGCTCTCACGAGCGCGACGATCATGGTTGCGATGCCAGAGACAGCGTCGGCGCTCGCGTTCGCTGCCGCACATCCGGAATACGGTTTCGGGGTGCACCTCCAGCTTGTCGGCGACGGAACGGAGCGCCCGGTCTCTGCGCCGGCCGACGTCCCGGGGCTTGTCGACGCTGAGGGGCTACTGCTGCCAACGGGGCTCGTGCGGAAGCGCGCGCTCCTCGGGCGGCTATCGGTCGACGAGCTCCGGAGAGAGATCGAGGCGCAGATCGACGTCGCCCGTTCGTCCGGTCTCGAACTGACCCATGTGGATTCGCACCGGCACCTCCATAAGCTCGGGCCCGTGCGGGAGGCGCTACGGCAGGCACTGCCTCGGTTCGGGCTCCATCGCGTCAGGCGCGTGCAAGATGTCTTCCTGCGGCGTCCGCTGACTGCGCCGACGTACTGGCTTGGACCGTGGTGGCAGCGTGACCTTGGTCGATCGTTCTTGACGACCGATCGCTTCTACATGCCCTCGAGCGCGCTCGATGTGGGTTGGGATGGTGCGCTGCTCGACCGCCTTGACAGCTTCGCGTCTGGGACACTTGAGGTCGGGGTTCATCCGGGAACGACCGAGGACTGGCGGATCGACGAAGCCGCGTGCATCGTGCGTTTCAGCGCGGGTGCGCGCGACCGTGGTCACGAGCTCGTCAGCTGGGCTGGCATCGGCAAGGGCTGATGCCCTGCGCTCCCGACGTGCTCAGTCGTGGACGCGCGCGATGAGGTCTTCGCGTTTGAGGATCCGCACTTCGATTCCCTTCAGACGGATCTCGAACCCTGCCTCACGGGGATAGAGAACCTTCTCGCCCGGCTCGACGCCCTGGACGTCTGCCCCGATGGCGGTCACGATCCCGGTGCGACACATCGCCGCTTCGGCTGCTGAAGCGGGGAGGATGAGCCCCGCACGTGTCTCCGTCTCGTCGCTCAACGGATGGATCACGAGGTACTCGTCGAGAGGTTCGAGCGAGACATCGACGCTCTTCGAATCGCGAAGCATCCCAGAACTCTACAGCCGCCCGGCCGCGACGATGCGTGCGAGGAACTGTCGCGTTCGGTCCTCTCGCGGTGAGCCAAAGATCTGTTCGGGCGGCCCTTGTTCAAGGATTGCGCCCGCGTCGAGGAAGCAGACGCGATGCGCGACATCGCGAGCGAAGCCCATTTCGTGTGTTGCGATGAGCATCGTCATCCCGCCCTCGGCGAGCTCGCGGATCACGTCGAGCACCTCGGCGACGAGCTCAGGGTCGAGCGCACTCGTGATCTCGTCGAGCAGGAGAAGCTCTGGCTTCATCGCAAGCGCCCGCGCGATCGCGACCCGCTGCTGCTGACCACCTGACAGGCGGTCGGGGTACGCATCGCGCTTCTCGGCGAGCCCAAAGCGCTCGAGGAGTGCCTCGGCCTGCGCGCGTGCGTCTGCCTTCGAGGCGCCGAGTACCTTGCGCGGTCCGAGTGAAATGTTGTTCAGCACGGTCATGTGCGGAAACAGGTTGAACGACTGAAAGACGATGCCGATTGCGCGCCGCACCTCGTTCGCGTCGATTCCCGAGCTCGTGATGAGTCGTCCGCCCAGCTCAATCGAGCCAGCACCGATCGGCTCGAGGAGATTGATGCAGCGCAGGAGTGTGGACTTGCCCGAGCCAGACGCGCCGATCAGGCACACCACCTCGTGCTCGGCAAGCTCTAGGTCGATCCCGCGAAGCACTTCGAGCTCGCCGAACGACTTGCGGACACCCGAGACGCGCAATGCGATGGTGGGCCCACTCATCCGAGCCGACCTACCTGCTGGCGTTTGCGGTCGCGTGCGGTAAGCCAGTCCGTGAAGCGGGCGAGAGGAATCGTCATCGCAACGAACAGCGTGGCCGCCGCCAGATAGGGCGTGAAGTTGAAGGTGGCAGCGGTGTTGATCTGCGTCTGCTTGAACGCGTCGACGACCCCAAGCGTGCCGACGAGCGCGGTGTCCTTCTGGAGGCCGATGAAGTCGTTCAGCAGCGGTGGGATCACACGTCGCACTGCCTGCGGGAGAACGACGTAACGGAGCGCCTGCCCGCGTCCGAGACCGAGCGAGCGAGCCGCAGCCTCCTGGCTTGGATGGACGGAGTCGATTCCCGCCCGATACACCTCTGACACGTACGCCGTGTAGACCAGTACAAGCGCGACAACGCCCCAGAAGAAGAACGATGTCGGAACCCAGTCGAGCCCGAGCGCAGGCATCCCGAAGCCGAGCATCGCGATGACCAGGATCGTCGGGATGCCACGAAAGAGATCGGCGTAGGCGATCGCAAGGATCCGCACCGGGAAGAACACGGGGCCTGGAAGGCTGCGTGAGACAGCCAGGAGCAACGCGATCGGCAGAATGAGCGCCTCGGCTGTCAGGAACAGCTTGACGTTGAGCCAGAACGCGCGGGCGATCTCCGGAAACGAGTCGCGATAGTCGCTCCAGGAGAAGAACGTTTTCCTGAGCTCCGGCCAGCCTGGAGCGTTCGTGATCGCGACGATCACAAGCGCAACGAAGACGATCGTCGAGATGACGGCGATCCCGACCGCCCGCGCCTCCTTCGAGACGCGGGCGGTCGAGCCGCCGAGGATGCGGGAGCTTCGGTCGCTCGTGGCGCTACTTCAGGTCGGGCGCGCCGGCCTTGGCCAGATACAGGTTCTGGAGCTTCGCAATCGTTCCATTCGCCCAGAGGTTCCCGATTGCGCGGTCGACGCACGACCGGAGCGAGTTCCCCTTCTGGAATACGAGTCCGAACCGTTCCTTCGTCCCCTTCGTCGGGAGCTTGCCGACTATGACGCCTCCCTCAACCTCGACCGCGGCGAGATAGAACGCGGTCGGGAGGTCGACGACGAGCCCGTCAATCTGCCCGTTCTTGAGCGCCGCCACTGCAGCGGCATTCTCGTCGAACACGAGCGGCGACGACGATGGCCTGATGTGGCGATTGATGTATGCGTAGCTCGTGGTGCCGATCTGCGCACCGAGCTTGAACGGCTTCAGGCCGGCGATCGTCTTCACCTTTGCGATCGGAGTGCCTTTGACCCCGATGACGGCCTGGTTGACGAAGTAGTAGCCGCGTGAGAAGTCGACGACCTTGGCGCGTTCCGGGCTGTAAGAGACCTGTGTCGCGTAGAAGTCGAACGCCTTCTTTCCAGGCTTGTACGAGTTGTTGAACGGCACGTACGTCCACTTCACGGCGGACTTCGAGAGCCCGAGCTGACCAGCGATTGCGTACACGACGGCCGACTCATACCCCTTGCCGGAGTTCGGGTCTGAGACCTTCCACGGCTTCTTCTCATTGCCCCCAAACCAGGGTGGGTAGGCGGGGTTGTCGGCGCCAACGGTGAGCACGCCGTCCTTCAGTAGGTTCAGCGAGCCAGCCGCGCAGCCAGGGATGGCGGTCGACGCGGCTGCTTGCGATCCTGCGCCGGTTGCGGCGGCCGCGATTGCCAACGCGGTCGCTGCGACGAGCACGATGCTTCCGAGCAACACCTTGCGCATGCGTTTCTCCTTCAAGGGAACCGGGGTGTCCGAGGGCGCGAGGCTAGCATTAGACGGAGTGGCGTCGCCCTTCGTCGAACTGGAAGTGGGAAGCCGACTCGTCAAAGTGACGAACCCCGGCAGGGTGCTCTTTCCCGTTGCAGGGCACACGAAGCTTGATCTCGTCTCGTACTACCTGGCGGTTGGTGAGGGCATCGTCCGTGCCCTCTGCGATCGCCCGACGCAGCTGCGTCGCTTTCCGGAAGGGGTCGAAGGCGAGGAGGTCTACCAAAAGCGGGTTCCCGAGAAGCGACCGGAGTGGATCGAGGCAGTCCGCGTCACGTTCCCCTCTGGCCGTCACGCCGACGAGCTCTGTGTCACCGAGGTTGCGCAGGTCGCCTGGGCCGCGAACCTCTCCGTGATCGATTTTCATCCCTGGCCGTCGCGGCGGCCCGATGTCGAGCACCCCGATGAGCTACGAATCGATGTCGACCCGCAGCCGGGCACAACCTTCGCGGATGGCCGCCGCGTCGCAGCACTCGTCCATGAGGTGCTCGACGAGCTCGGCTACACCGGCTGGCCAAAGACCTCGGGCAACAGAGGGATCCACGTCGCCGTGCGCATCGAGCCGCGGTGGGAGCTGAACGGCGAATCCGCGCGCACCGCGAGCACTGCCGGCAGGCTGCTCATCAGCGCCAGCGGCGTCATGTCGGTGTAATGGATACTGCTGCGGCCCAGTATGCGGTTGGTCAGCAATGCCATGCGCGCCGCCGCAATGCAATGCGCATCCCCCGGGCGCCGGAGGATGTAATCGTGCGCGAGCGCGCCGCTGCCGCCGGCTTTGTTGACCACCGCCACACTGCCCAGCCAGG